>JAZNXR010000022.1:0-22436 GCA_045593985.1 Eubacteriales bacterium | reverse complement strand
AGAAGGTCCCAAGGGTTCGGCTGTCCGCCGATTAAAGTGGTACGCGAGCTGGGTTCAGAACGTCGTGAGACAGTTCGGTCCCTATCTGTCGTGGGCGTAGGATATTTGAGAGGAGCTGACCTTAGTACGAGAGGACCGGGTCGGACGTACCTCCGGTGCACCGGTTGTTCTGCCAAGGGCATAGCCGGATAGCCGCGTACGGAAGTGATAAACGCTGAAGGCATCTAAGCGGGAAACATGCTTCAAGATGAGATATCCCACAACTTAAGTTGGTAAGGTCACTTGTAGACTACAAGTTTGATAGGTCAGAGGTGTACGCACAGTAATGTGTTTAGCTGACTGATACTAATTGACCGAGGGCTTGAACTTCTATAGTTCAAACTACTTGAGTTTCAGTTCCTTTGCTTTCATTTTCGGTTGTGAATGAACATTTAACCTCACCGTTCGGTGAGGTTTTTTCTTTTCTTATGGACTTTTTCCGTGTAGTGTTGTATAATAATGTAAATTAACTAAGGAGGACGGGATTTTGGGTTTATTTTCAAAGAAAAAGCGTAATTCGGCATCGATTGACCGAACTGCAATACGGTTGTCCTTGCTCGATGAGGCGCTCGATGAAATTGATCATGCTGAAAGTCCTCATTCCTTTTTCAAAGCTTATAATGAAGCAGTGAAGCATTGTGCTGAGATTCTCTCTTATAAGCTTGGCAGAGAAATTGATAACCAAATGCTCGGTATTCTTCATCATTTGTTTGGCGACAAAACCGTTATTACGAACAAATTTCTCAACCGTTCAAGTTCAAGCGGAAGGTTATCACACGACATTGATGCAATAATCGAGCATCGCTGCGACATGACTGATGACAGCTACGATTATTTTCTTTCTCTTACAGGTATAGACGAGCTTTCCTATATCTATTGCACGGTTTCCTTTGGCGCTGGCAGAACCTACGATTACATTTGCGAAATTCCGGATATTAAGGTTGGCGATAAGGTTATCGTTCCTGTTGGTGATGAAGAAACGGAGAAGCTGGCAACCGTAACGGCAGTAAACGAGTATATCTATGACGAAGTCCCCTATCCCGTTTCTAAAACCAAGAGAATTTTAGCAAAATACGGCTGTGGTCTTTAATATGAATAAAACCGAAATTATAAACAAAATATCGTCCGACAGCGAGCAGAGAATGCTTCTCAGCCATATTTACGATCTCTGCGAGCGCAGAAACGGAAGAAACGTCGTTACTTCAAGCGATTTTATGTCTGAGCCTGACGCTTATGCAGCTGAAATTCTCGTAAATACGATCAAGGCAGAAGGCTTCGTATTTTTTGGAGGATACGACGGCGCTGAACGTAAATGTATTGTTTTTTTGCCCGATTATTTTACTGAAAACGATATAATCGACGAGCCTTCTTTGTCAGAAATCGCATATATAACTGCATCGGTTGATAAATTCAACGAAGCAGATGCAAATTTTTCTCACCGTGATGTTCTCGGCTCACTTATGGGACTCGGAATTGAACGTCATCTCATCGGTGACATAATCACCGATGGCGGGAGTGCGGTTTTTGCCGTGAAAAGCAAGATCGTGCCGTTTATTCTTGAAAATCTAACCAAAATCAGCCGTTATCCCGTTACGGTAAAAAGCCACGAAAAGTACGAGATGGCACCAAAGCAGGACTATACTTGTGACTCTGATACGGTTGCATCAATGCGCCTCGATGCTGTAATTTCAAGCGTGTTTTCAATATCGAGAGCATCCGCTTCTGAGGCGATCTGCGGCGGTATTGTCTTTGTCAACGGCATCACGGTCAACAAGCCCGACAGAGCCGTAAACGTAGGTGATAAGCTGACCTTGCGAGGTAAGGGAAAGGCGGTAATTGATGCCGTCGGCGGTTTTTCAAAGAAAGGAAGAATTAGGTTTTCCTACCGAAAATACAGATAAATGTACTCTTTACTGCTATCAATAATCTATATTGCCTTTATCAGCCTGGGGCTTCCCGATTCGCTGCTCGGATCGGCTTGGCCGATAATGAGGCAGGATCTTTCCGTTCCGCTTTCCTATATGGGAATAATTTATATGATCACCTGCGGCGGAACGATCATATCGAGCCTGTTTTCAGACAGAATACTTCGCAAATTCAGTACAGGTGTCGTTACTGCCGTATCGGTAGGGATAACGATGCTTGCACTTTTCGGCTTTTCGTTTGTCGGAAACTTTTACCTTATCTGCCTCCTTGCGCTTCCTTACGGACTCGGCGCAGGGGCAGTTGATGCTGCTCTGAATAACTACGTTGCGCTCCATTATTCGTCAAAGCACATGACTTGGCTTCACGCATCGTGGGGTGTCGGCGTTACGGTAAGCCCCTACATAATGAGCTGCGCTCTCGGCACCAAATACGGTTGGGAGGGCGGATATTTTGCCGCAGGAATAATACAGCTTTGCCTGACCGCTTTTCTGTTTTTCGTTCTTCCAATATGGAAAAAAGCAGAAAAAAGAAACGATCAAGCAGAGGTCACGCCGAACGTCCTCTCGGTCGGTCAAGCGCTGAAAATCAAGGGCTTTCCCTTGATGCTGACGGCGTTTTTCTGCTACTGTGCGCTCGAACAAACTGCAATGGTCTGGGCAACGAGCTATCTTAACGGCGGTCGGGGAGTAGATCCCAAGCTTGCGGCATCATTTGGAGCAATGTTCTGCATCGGAATAACCGTCGGACGAATTTTGCTCGGCTTTATAACCGATAAAATGGGCGATCGGTTTATGATAAGAGCGGGCTGTGCCGTCACACTTCTGGGAATTATTATGGTTGCTCTGCCAATCAAAAATACCGTCATGGCGCTGATAGGACTAATCGTTATAGGTATCGGAAACGCCCCGATCTATCCCTGCATCATGCATTCAACTCCCGACAATTTCGGAAGAAGCAATTCGCAGTCGCTCGTTGGTAAGCAGATGGCAATAGCGTATTTCGGTAATACACTTATGCCGCCGCTTTTCGGCGTGCTTGCGCAGGCAACGACCTTGAAGCTTTACCCAATATATCTGCTTTTCTTCGGCGTGATAATGGTTGTCAGCTATGAAATGATGATAAAAAGGGTAGATTCGGTCAAAAACCGAGCAAAAAGCTAAAAAAATTTCTAAAAACTATTGCAATAACAGAAAAACTGTGTTATAATATCTCGTAATGTAATTATTAAAGGATAAGAGGTGCAATAATGAAAGCAGGAATCCATCCCGAATACAAAGAAGTAACCGTAAGATGTGCTTGCGGCGAAGAATTCGTGACCCGCTCCACTAAGGACAGCATCCGCGTTGAAATCTGCTCGAAGTGCCATCCGTACTTCACCGGTAAGCAGAAGTTCGTAGACGCAGGCGGACGTGTTGACAAGTTCAAGAGACGTCTTGCAGCTTCCGGAAAGTAATAGGAACGAGTTATACGGGACAGGTATGTCCCGTAAAAGCGGGGACAGTTTACTGTCCCCTTGTTTTTTTCTTAAACGGAGGTGAAACAATGGAAGTAACCGAAAAAATTGAGATAGAAAAAGCCGCAATAGTGGGCGTTGTGACCTACGATAATCCGGCAGAGGAATGTGAAGCATCGCTTGACGAGCTTGAAAGACTTCTTGACACGGCAGGCGGAAAGGTCGTCGTGCGACTTGTGCAGAATAAGGAAAATCCCGATGTTCGCACCTTCCTCGGAAGCGGAAAAATAAAGGAGCTTCGTGACCTTTGTCAGAACGAGGGAATAACGCTCGTCGTCTGCGACTCCGAGCTTTCTCCGTCCCAGATCAGAAATATGGAGGACGTACTTAACGAGGGCGACAGCGAGCCGATACGTGTTATCGACCGTTCAATGCTTATTCTCGACATCTTCGCCCTTCACGCAACGAGCGCAGAGGGTAAACTTCAGGTCGAGCTTGCACAGCTCAAATATACCGTCCCGCGCCTTATCGGTAAAGGCCTTTCGCTATCCCGTCAGGGCGGCAGCGGAAGCATCGCATCAAGAGGCCCGGGCGAAACCAAGCTTGAAACCGACCGCCGACATATAAAAAGAAGAATGCAAGCGCTGTCAGATGAGCTTGAGGAGCTTGAAAAAAGACGTGCAACGCAGAGAAAGCAGCGTGATCGCTCGGGAATATGCAAGGTCGCAATCGTCGGCTATACCAACGCAGGAAAAAGCACGCTTCTTAACCGCTTGACCGACGCGGGAATTCTTGCGGAGGATAAGCTTTTTGCTACCCTCGATCCGACGACGAGAAAATTCTCGCTTCCCGACGGAACCGAAATTCTGCTCGTTGATACCGTAGGATTTATAAGAAATCTTCCGCATCACCTGATAAAAGCCTTCCGTTCAACGCTTGATGAGGCGGCATATTCCGACATCATAATAATGATGACAGACGCCTCCGATAAGGAAAATCAAGCGCAGCTTGAGGTAACGGAGAAGCTTCTTTCCGACCTTGATGCAGGCGGCAAGCCGACGCTTTGCGTTTTCAATAAATGCGATAACGACGGCGACAGTATACCGAAGCCGCCGACGTCCGTTCCAAGCGAAAACGTCTTTTATATATCGGCAAAAACGGGCGAAAATGTCGACAGACTGATCGAGCGTCTTACTGAAATCGTAAATGAAAAAACATCGCGCCTTGTCTATGTCATTCCTATGTCAAGACAGGACGAGGTTGCGAAAATGTACCGTTTTGCGAAGGTTGAAAGTGTCGAATATGAGGGAGATAATACTATTGTCACAGCAATTTGTGACAGTCGTGCGAAGGGAATGTTTGAAAAGTGGCTGAAGAAGTAAGAATAACCCTCGAAAAGTACGGCGAAGCGGAATTTATCGAGAAAAAATCGGTATTTTTGAGCTATGCATCTCCGGTAAACAGCGAGGAAGAGGCGATTGAATTTATAAACGCCATAAAGAAAAAGCACGGCGATGCCCGTCATAATGTCTACGCATATATGGTCGGATCGAATATCGCACGCTATTCCGATGCAGGAGAGCCGCAGGGAACTGCGGGAATCCCCGTTCTTGATGTAATCAGGAAAAGCGGATTTACCGATGCGGTTATCGTTGTTGCACGGTATTTCGGCGGCATACTCCTCGGCGCAGGAGGCCTTGTAAGAGCCTATTCTACCGCTGCAAAAATGGCGGTGGATGAAGCGAAGATCGTAACGTACAGTACCTTCTGCCAGTTCGACCTTCTGCTGAATTATACCGATCACGGAAAAATCACTACGCTTTTGTCCTCGGTAGATCCGATAAATGACGGCATTGAATACGCCGAAAACGTAAAGCTTTCCCTTGCTTTGCCGACAGCAAAATATGATGATTTCAAGGATAAGGTCATGGAGATCACAGCGGGCAGAGCAGTGTTCGTCGATAACGGAACACGCTTTGATAAACAGTAAAAATAAGAGAACGCACGCCGTTCTCTTGTTTTTCGACATAAAAAAGAGGACTTTTTGCGTTTTTTTGCGTATATTATATGTTACAATGATAAACATCATTAATTATAATTCCGGAGGTTTTATATGACCGTTACCGAAATGATTAACGAAAGAGAAAAGCAAACCTTATCCGAGTTTGCTTGTTTGTCCTCAAACACCAAGGGCAGAGATTTTCCGATAAATCCCTGCGATATGCGCGGTGAATTTCAGCGTGACCGAGACAGAATTATACACAGTAAGGCATTCCGCAGACTTATGCACAAAACGCAGGTTTTCCTCTCGCCGGAGTTTGACCATTACCGTACACGTCTCACTCACACTCTTGAAGTTAGCCAGATCGCAAGGAGCATCGCAAGAGCACTTCGCCTGAACGAGGATCTTGCCGAGGCGATCGCGCTCGGACATGACCTTGGACATACTCCCTTCGGTCACGCAGGCGAGCGAGTTCTTCGCCGCTGCTTTGATTCCTCCTTTGCTCACTACGAGCAGAGCATAAGAGTAGTTGAAAAGCTCGAAAAGCTGAACCTCACTTGGGAGGTCCGCGACGGAATCCTTCATCACACGAAGGGCGGCGCATCAACTCTTGAAGGCAAGCTCATTCTCGAAGCAGACCATATAGCATATATCAACCACGATATTGACGATGCTTGCCGTGCAGGAGTTCTTCGTTATTCCGATATTCCGAGCGACATAGCCGAAACGCTTGGCTATACTCACGGTGAGCGTATCAATACAATGGCGCTCAGTATAATAAGAGCGAGCGAAGGCAGGCCCGTTATCGAAATGGAGCCGAAAATAAGAGAGGCAACCGACCGCCTTCACAAGTTCTTATACGAAAACGTATACAGAAACCCGATAGCAAAGGGCGAGGAGGGCAAGGCGGAGGAAATGCTCAGCAAGCTTTACGAGTATTTCATTGAGCATCCCGACGAAATGCCCGACGAGCATAGAAACACGGCGGAAACCGAGGGCGTTGCCCGCGCGGTCTGCGACCATATTTCCTGTATGACCGACAGATACGCAATTAATCTTTATAAAAAGCTCTTCCTTCCCGATCCGTGGAGGGGCTGATAAAAATCTTAAAGGAGGGAAAACATGATATCACCGCAAATTATCGAAGAAATTAAATACAGAAACGATATTGAAGAAGTAATATCACAGCACGTTTCCCTCAAAAGAGCAGGAAACAACTTGAACGGTCTTTGCCCGTTCCATAGCGAAAAAACTCCGTCATTTACGGTGTTCACGGGAACGAAATCCTTCTACTGCTTCGGCTGCGGAGCAGGAGGCGACGTAATTTCCTTCGTTATGAGGACGGAAAATCTTACTTACGTTGACGCCCTGCGAACCTTGGCAAAGCGTTCCGGAATCGAGATCCCCGAGGACGATAAATCACAGCGGGCGGGTGTTCGCCGTGAGAGAATAATCGAAATGAATAAGGATGCCGCGCGCTTCTTCCACGAGTGTCTTAAAAAGAGTCGGGAAGCGCAGGAATACCTATCAAAGCGCAAGCTTTCAACGGCGCTGATCAAGCATTTTGGCATCGGCTATGCGCCAAACGATTTTGAAGCGTTGGCAAAGCATCTGAGAAGTAAAGGCTATACACAGGAGGAAATGAGCGAAGGCTTCCTCTGCTCGATAAGCAAGAAAAACGGACGCTCATACGATATCTTCCGAAACAGGATAATGTTCCCGATAATCGACGTCAAGGGCGACATTATCGCCTTCGGCGGCAGAACTCTCAGCACCGACAAGTCGGAAGCGAAGTATATAAATACAAACGACACACCGGTCTTTAACAAAAGACGAAACCTCTTTGCCTTAAACTATGCCAAAAACTCATGCTCCGAGCAGATGATCCTCTGCGAGGGATACATGGACGTCATAAGTCTGCACGGCGCAGGATTTACAAACGCCGTCGCATCCTGCGGAACGGCATTCACGCCCGACCAGGCGCGACTTATGAAAAAATACACGAAAAACGCGGTAATCTGCTTTGACGCAGACGAAGCAGGACAAAGAAACGCCGATAAGGTGTTCCGTCTATTATCCGAGGTCGGTCTTGAAGCGAAGCTTCTCAAGGTAGAAAACGCAAAGGACCCCGATGAGTTTATCGGAAAATTCGGTAAAGAAGCGTTTACACGTTTATTGAACCGAAGCCGAAGCCGCTTTGAGTTCAAGCTGTCAACGATTCTTGCGAAATATAACTTGAACGATATAAACGATAAGGTCAAAGCGGCAGCAGAGCTGTCCGACCTACTATCAAGCGGATGGAGCGAGGTTGAGCGTGACGTCTACGCAAGACAGGTAGCAAAGCAGCTTGATATATCGCTTGAAAGCTTCAAGGCGGATATAAAGCGCAAGATGACGAAAATTGAAAAGACAGAGAAAAAAGGCTTCACAAGAAGCGTAATGATGGCGACCGAGGGCTACGGCGACAGGGTAAATCCCGATAGGCTGACAAGCAAGGGCGCGGCGGGAGCCGAGGATGCGATAATCGGAATTCTGGCTACATTCCCTGAGATGATACCGAAGGTAGCGGAAAAATATTCCCTTATTGCAGACGATTTCGTCACAGATTTTAACCGCCGGGTATTTGAAAAAATGCTGGCGCTCGGGGATGAATTTGATATCGGTCTGCTCGGAGAAGAATTCAGCCAGGATGAAATATCAAGAATCGTCAGGGATTCGGTGTCACGCCAGTCGCTTACCGATAACGGCGAAAAGGTGCTCTCCGAATGTATTGAGCGATTAAAGACCTTAAAGCTAAAGGAAAGTCAGTCGCTCGAAGACTTAATTGCAAGTAAAAGAAATAAAAAAACATAAATGAGGTAAAGGTTATGGAAAATAATAACGTAAACGAGACTCGTAATGAAGAAACAGCTAATACCGAAAAGAAATTTGACATTCGTGATCTTATCGAAAAGGGAAAAGCAAGCGGCTCGCTTTCGCAGAGCGAAATAATGGAAGCGTTTGAGGATACCGATTACGATATAGATCAGGTCGAAAAGCTTTATGAAGTCCTTGACGGCATGGGAATTGAAGTAACGGGTTACCTCGACAATCCCGATTTCAAGGCAATCGAAAGCGACGTCGAGCGTTACGAAAGCGCAGAGGATATGGAAAAGATGCTCGCGCAGGAGGGACTCGCAATCGACGATCCCGTTCGTATGTACCTGAAGGAAATCGGTACGGTTGCGCTTCTCGATTCTGAGAGAGAGGTTTACCTTGCAGAAAAAATGGCAGAGGGCGATGCAAAGGCAAAGGACGAGCTCGTTAGAGCAAACCTCCGTCTTGTCGTCAGCATTGCAAAGAGATACGTAGGAAAGGGAATGTTCTTCCTCGATCTTATTCAGGAGGGCAACCTCGGTCTTATGAAGGCGGTCGAGAAGTTCGACTACCGCAAGGGCTATAAGTTCTCGACTTACGCAACCTGGTGGATCAGACAGGCAATAACGAGAGCGATAGCAGATCAGGCAAGAACGATAAGAATTCCCGTTCACATGGTTGAAACGATTCATAAGGTTTCCCGTATCCAGAGACAGCTTCTTCAGGAGCTTGGTCACGAGGCGACTGCCGACGAGATCGCAGCTCACATGGGAATGAGCGCCGAAAAGATAAGAGAGATCATGAAGATCTCGCAGGATCCCGTTTCCCTTGAAATGCCGATAGGCGAGGAAGAGGATTCTCACCTTGGCGATTTCATCGAAGACGATTCTAACCCTGCTCCTGCCGACGTAGCTGCGCAGAGACTCTTAAGCGAACAGCTTAACGAGGTTCTTCATACGCTTACACCCCGTGAAGAGCAGGTGCTTAAGCTTCGCTTCGGACTTGTAGACGGCAGAGCAAGAACTCTTGAAGAGGTGGGCAAGGAATTCCACATTACAAGAGAAAGAATCAGACAGATCGAGGCAAAGGCGCTCCGCAAGCTCCGTCATCCGAGCCGTTCGAAGCGTCTGCGCGATTATCTTGACTAATCAGGCGTGTCGACAAAATCGCCTTGACATATCGTCATATTTATTGTAAAATAAAACCGTATACATACGGCAAGCTTGCCGCATTTCAGGAGGAACCCGATAATGAAAAAAAGACTGTTGGCTCTCTTAATAGCTGTATTTTGTTTGATTATGCCGGTACTTTCATCCTGCTCGGATGAAGATGTGGAGGAAACACCGGATACCAAGCCGTTGACCGTTACTCTTTATGGAATCAAGGGCGAGGGAACGACCGACGAAGCAATAAAGCTCGTAGAGAATCGCCTTAACGTATATTCCGAAGGTAACCTTTCTACCCGTGTGCTCCTTCGTCTTTTTACTGAAGACGAGTATTATGCAAAGCTCGACGAGGCCTTTGCAGCCGCAGAAGAGTATGAAAAACAGGATAATAATTTTGCAGACCTTTCCGGCAATAACGGAACTGCATATCCCGAAGAGCGTGGTACTCAGGTCGATATCTTTATGGTACGCGGCTCGGAAATGTTCGCGAAGTATAACGAGGAATATACCGTTCAGCTTAACCTTGCAGATAAGAGCGGACTTATGAAGAAGTATATCTCCGACAGATATTTTGCTCTTACGGTTATGTCGTCGAACGGCGTTCTCGGAAACAAGCATCCGAACGGTATTCCAAATAATGCTGTTTACGGCGAATATACCTACCTCCTTGTAAATAAGGAAGTAGCAAACAGATACGGATACGCCGAAAAGAATCTCGACACGCTCCCCGAGCTTAACAATCTTCTCGTTGATGCAAAAAGAGACTTCGGCAGCTATATAACTCTCTATAACGCTCCCGAGATCAATCTCGACAGCTTCGGCGGAACAATGTTCGGTACTGTTATAGAGGATACCGACACTGCGTTCACAATGAAAGCCCCCACTTCGCTTCTTGAAAACGGTAAGTTTGTAGAGTATGCAAAATATCTCACCCTCTTCAAGGGCTATATAACCGAAGGCGATGCACATTCTCTCCCGACCGATAAGAAGGTCGCAGCAGCGTTCATTAAGGGCGATGCAGGTCTTCCCGAGCAGTATAAGGATAATTACCTTGTAATTCCTTACGCTAAGCCTGTTATGGAGGATCTTGGAACGGTATTCTGCGTAAGCAAGTACGCGAACGATCCGACAAGAGCGCTTGAAATCGTAAGCCTTCTTCAGACTAACGTAGAATACAGAAACATTTTCCAGTACGGCGTTGAAGACGTTCATTACCGTGTTGACGATTACACGGGAATCATTGACATTATAAGCGACGATTACAATATGAACCCCGCCGATACAGGAAACCTCTTTATCCTTAAAGAAAATTCCTCGATGGATGAAAGAACAAAGGCGCTCTGCGCTAACAACTGGGAGCTTGGAAAGAAGCAGCTCCGTGACACGGTAGTCGCTCCGTATCTCCTCTTCAATCCCGATATGACTGACCTCGACTACGATGGCCTCAAGGCAGAGAGTGATAGAGTTCTTTCGCAGCTCATGTCCTACCAGGTAGGCTCCGCAAAGACCTTCGAAGCCCATGTAGCACAGCTTAATGCGGCGTTCAAGAATACAACGGTGTTCCTGACGGTTGCAGATAACAGCGCGCTCCCCGCTACCGCAGACGAGACAACCGAGAACGGTGAAACCACCGCTCCCGAAACCACCACTCCCGAAACCACCACTCCCGAAACGACCGAGCCGGAAACGACTGAGCCCGAGCCTGAGGAGCCCGAGGTTGCAGGAACTATCCTCGAGCAGTACATTGAGTGGTGCGCAGCAAATAACATTAAGTAAAAAGTAAGATTTTTAGCAAGAGGGATGCTAACAGCATCCCTCCTTGAGATAAAATGGTAAAACCGAATTTGATAATAGAAAACAGCACGTTTCCTCAAGAGCGTGCATTATATAACCTGACGTCCGCCCTCGTTCAAAACTGCACCTTTGCAGGTGAGGAGGATGGCGAATCAGCGCTCAAGGAATGCCGTGACATTACGCTTGACGGCTGCAAATTTGAGCTTCGCTATCCGCTTTGGCACGCCAAGGGTTACAGAATGAACAACTGCGATATGTCGGAAACCGTTCGCGCACCGATCTGGTATTCCGATAACGGCGTTATTTCTGATTCACGAATCAGCGGAATAAAATGTCTGCGTGAATGTCATAATACTTGTATCGAGAATTCGAGCATAGTTTCGGATGAATTCGGCTGGATTTGTGACGGACTGACGCTCAGCAATGTCGAAATTACATCGCAGTATCTCTTTTTTCAAAGCAAAAACATAGACGCCAAGAACATAAGAATGAAAGGCAAATATTCCTTTCAATACTGTGAAAACATAGTGATCGAGGATTCCTATCTCGACACGAAGGACGCCTTCTGGCACGCCAATAACGTAACGGTTATAAACAGTACAGTCAAGGGCGAATATCTTGCATGGTTTTCTACCGGCTTGACTCTTATCAACTGTAAAATCATCGGAACGCAGCCGCTATGCTACTGTAAGAACCTGACTCTTATAAATTGCGTCATGGAAGAAACGGATCTATCCTTTGAGTATTCCGACGTAAAAGCGGAGATCATCGGAAATATATTGTCAATAAAAAATCCCGCATCGGGATATATCGAATGTGATTCTGTTGGTGAGATAATCCTCGAGAATTCAATAATAGATAGTCGGTGCGAGATAAAAATAAAGAAATAATTAAAGAGAGGTAAACTAAAATGTCTAACAAGTACGCAGGAACAAAGACCGAAGCAAATCTTCTTGCCGCATTCGCAGGCGAAAGCCAGGCAAGAAACAAGTACACCTATTTTGCAAGTGCAGCAAAAAAGGCAGGCTATGAGCAGATCGCGGAGCTTTTCCTTAAGACCGCAGATAACGAAAAGGAACACGCAAAACTGTGGTTCAAGGAGCTTGGACTTCTCGGCGATATCGCAGAGAATCTCAAGAGCGCCGCTGAGGGCGAAAACTATGAGTGGACCGATATGTATGCGGGCTTCGCTGACGTCGCAGAGGAGGAGGGCTTTATCGAGCTCGCCGCAAAATTCAGAGCGGTAGCGCTTATCGAAAAGTCTCACGAGGAAAGATACCTCGCGCTTCTCAATAACGTAGAAATGCAGGCAGTATTTGAAAAGGCAGAGGAAACCATGTGGGAGTGCCGTAACTGCGGACACCTGGTAATCGGCAAAAAGGCACCTCAGGTTTGCCCCGTTTGCGCACATCCCCAGAGCTACTTCGAAGTAAGAAAAGAAAATTACTGATAATAAAAAAATCCACCTTTCGGTGGATTTTTTTATTTTACTATAATATTCGACCACGCGCGCTTATCGCCGTCACGAATCTCAACACGAAGCCACTTATCGTCATTTGCGAAGGTATATTCGTGATGAACGATATTTTCTCCGCGGACAACCCTCATGGGAAGCCAAGCACAGCTTGAAAGCACCGCAATCGTATCGCAGGGCGATGTGTCAATTATGACCGTGTTGCCTTCACGTTTGAGCGTGAGATTCGGGCCTTGGCTGGCATAAAATTTCTTGCTCCTGATCGCACGGGTAATTGTCTCGTCGGTCAGCTCGTCGGCATTAACCATAACCCAGCCGCGCCTATCGTCAGAGCCGCCGTAATAATGAGCATCGTCAACTGCGAAGATGCCGAAATAAAGCTCGTTCTTGGCGCAAATATCTATAAACTGATCGGAATATGCTCTCAAGCTCTGACCGACCTCGGAAACTGCATTGTAAATTTCCGTTGCGACAAAGCCGTCAAGCGCTGTTGCATCGGCAACGGAATTGAGCGACCACGCAGGGTGAGCAAGCACTGCGCAGCCGTGAGCAGCATTTATCTTATCAATAATCGTTTGTCTATCATCGGTTTTTTCGACCTGCGGATCCTCCGTCATGCCAAAGCCAACGATATGCATTGTTTGCGTGTTTCCGCCAACGTCGTATTCAACGCCGGAAATTATTTTAAGCCCGCAAAGCTCCCCTGCTTCTCTAAAACGCCAATGATCGGTCAGAGCAATAGCATCGTAGCCGTCATTTTTGTATAGCTCGGCAATCTCGTCAGGCGAAAGCTTGCCATCGGAAAGATTCGAGTGAAGATGGAGGGCGATCTTATAATATTTGTCCCCGTTTTTGTCTTGATACATATTATCACCTCGGATTGTTATCTACCGAAATTGTATCACACGGGAGGACAATAGTCAATCCTTGAAGCTCTATTTTCCTTTTTGCAAAAGCATTAAAATTTCCTTTTCCGAAAGAGAGATCAGCTCCTCGGCATATTCTCCCGATGCCGCCTCGGCGATTATCGTATAACCGTTTTTTCGGGGAATGATTCGAACGCTTCCTTTTTCATATTCAGCCTTGATCCCATCGCCTGACGGCGAGCCGAGGGACGTGAGTATTGAAAAGCGCCGCCTGTCGTTTATGCTGATAGTGCAGGAGGAAAGGGAAAAGCTCGGCAGGTGCGAGCAAAGCTCGGATAAGCTCTTTCCCGACACCGAAATAAGCGAAAGAAGCTCGAGCGCGGCAACTATTCCGTGAACAAGCTCGGGGAAGGAGGAAACGTTTTTTCTTTCCTCCGTTTCCTTTCCGCTTGGCGGACAAAGGGTATAAATATAGGGAATTTTACGGCAAAGATTTATAACGGATGACGGTGTGGAGGAGGGAAGAGAAACCTTGTCTCTGATCAGATATTTTAAGAGGATGGCTCTGATGTGCCATCCGTCAACGGAATAGCCCTCTTCTTCGGCAGAAAGGGAAAAGCCGTCGTCGGAAAGGGTAAGCTTGATTCCGTCATCGTTAACGAGGGCGCCCATCTCGCTTACTGCTTCCTTCATTAACTGTGAGGATAGGGAATCACCTTCGACCTTGACCTTGATACCGTCAAGCGGACAGCGGTTTGCAAGCAAAAAAGGCAGATATATTTCGTTCAAAAAGTCAATGCGCGATAGGCGCATTTTCTTTTTTTGAACGCCCTTTTCAAGAGCAAACGCCGAAATGAACGCCCTTTCAAAATCACGGGTAGGATAAAGCCCGTCACGATCGTAAAGAAATATTGAAATACGCTTATTATCGCTTCGCACGAAAAGTGAAAGGTCAAGACCGAGCTGACTCGGTGCGCAGGATGCCGCAGCTTCAAAGCCTTGCCCGAGAATAACCGATTCGCTCGCTACGTCACTCATTCCACGCACAATAGCTGATAACGTGCGCTCCGATGCTCGCTCGCCGTCGGTCATGATTCCGATTCTCCCGCCCTTCAGGGTGAGCGCAAGAGCGAGTCCTATCCGAGAACAAAAAGACGGTGAAGCAGTCCTGATATCTATTTTCAGAGCGCCGCCATCAAGCATATTTCTGATTTTCTCGGGCGGAAGCGGTGCGCCCTGACGAATAAATGAGCCGTCAGGAATTACACTGCCCGAGGGCAGCACAGTCCCTTCGCTGATAATGCAGTTTTCACCTATCTCGACGGAATGTCCGATAACACAGCCGTCAAGAATCGAGCTTCCTTCACCTATAACTGTGTCGGAGCAAATTATCGAATTTTCAATATTGCATAACCGTCCCACCTTGACGTTATCGAAAATTACGGAGCGAGATACTCCCGTAGACGGAATCCGGCATCCCTTGCCAACAGCGTTTTCTCCCTGCGAATAGCGCATATTTGCTCCCTTGTATGAGGAAAAATCACCGATATCGCACCAATAGCCGTTGTCAATACAGGTTGAAATTTTTTCTCCGCTTTCAAGAATTTTTGGGAAAACATCCTTCGAAAAATCGCATTTACCGTCGGGAATAAAGTCAAAAATTTTCGGAGACATGAGATAAATTCCCGTATTAATCAAGTCGGAATAGGTCGAGGAAAGGGAGGGCTTTTCGTAAAAATCGGTGACGAATCCGTCACGGTCTGTCAAAACGACACCGTATTCTCCCGGCTCGGGACAATGTGTCAGCACCATAAGCGCCGAGGTGTCAAGAGCCCGATGCCGCTTTGCCGCCGCCGTAATATCACATTCCGAGATAGCATCTCCGCTTATGACGATGAAATTCTCATTACCTATAAAATCCTTAACCTGCTTCACACCGCCTGCGGTGCCAAGCGGCGTTTCTTCCTTAAAATAAGTCAGTTCAACGCCCTCACACGAGCCGCCAAGGGCGTCTACTATTTTGTCGGCAAGATATCCGACCGTTATCGCCGCCTCACAAATTCCGTGCAAGCGAAGAAGCGAAAGAATACGAACAATAGTCGGAACGCCGTTAATCGGTAAAAGGGGCTTGGGAATCGAGTCTGTTATCGGGCGAAGCCGTCTGCCTTCGCCGCCTGCCATAATTATTGCTTTCATAAAATATCCTGAATTATAAATTTTTGAATACCTTGCGCTCTTTTTTCCGATAATCTAAAAAAAGAACGGAGAGTAAAAATGATAAAGGGAATAAACAAAAATATGATCGTTGTAAAAAACACAGGCAGTAAATACTTCGAGGAAGCGCATTTTATAGTAAAAACAAGCATATCCGAGCCGACCGAGCGGGATCTGCTTAAGGAAGCAACGCAAATCGTAGGGAAGCTGCTCTCAGAAAGCGGTAAGGTCTCCAAGCCGAAGGGTACGATCCTGAAAAAGCTCGTTACGCTCGTCTTGTCCTTTTTTTCCGGCGCGCTGATCGGAATATCACTTTGCCTCTTGTTTTAAAGATCGTCGGCATCCTGGACGGGTAAATCCTCAATTTTCTTGAAGGTCTTGCCGTTAACCGTCTTTCTCGGCATCGGATGAAGGTCGGTCGTAAGACCGGTATAGCTTCCGAGAGGATCGGCAGAGCTTTGATAGGAGCGAATTACCTCCTTGGTTTTAGGGAAAGTGTCTTTGCTTTGCTTTTTCTTTTTCATAGTTAAGTGCCTTTCACTGTTGTTTTACGATATTATTCCAAAAAGTGCAGATATTATACCTTGTCGGCGTTCAAAATTTGTTCACGGAAATATACACATAATATTAACAACTTAAGGATATAATATATGCAAGTATATTTGTTCGATTTTGGCAAAGCTGCGATGGGACAAAGGCACAAGCCGTAGGACGGTATGACGGCGAGTGTTCCTTTCGCGGTTAGCTGACAGCATAACTCAATACTAATTTATAAACGGAAGGAGATGTCCGCTTTTTTGTGGCGGACACAATTACTTAATGGCAAAAAAGAAAAAGAATAATGCGCGTGTCAAGGTAATGATGCTCGGCGGCTTAAACGAGATCGGAAAGAATCTTGCAGTAATCGAGTGCGAAAACGACATCATTATGGTCGATTGCGGTCTCGGATTCCCCGATGACGATATGCTCGGTGTTGACCTCGTTATCCCCGATACGACATACCTTGAAAAGAACTATGAAAAAATCAGAGGTCTGTTTCTCACTCACGGCCACGAGGACCATATCGGAGCAATTCCGTACGTTCTTCGCAAGCTCGATATTCCGATCTACGGCACTCGCCTGACGCTCGGAATTATCGAAAACAAGCTGATGGAGCATCAGCTTCCCTACGAGCCGGAGCTTAACTGCGTAACCGCAGGTGAAACGGTAAATGCAGGCTGCTTCTCGGTTGAATTTATCAGGGTAAACCACTCAATTGCCGACGCTTGCTGTCTGGCAATAAAAACTCCCGCAGGAACGATAGTTCATACGGGAGACTTCAAGCTTGATCTGACTCCAATCGAGGGCGAGATAATGAATCTTACGCGCCTCGGTCAGCTCGGCGAAGAAGGCGTAATGCTTCTTATGTGCGAGTCGACGAACGCAGAGCGCCCGGGATATACCCCATCTGAAAAGAAGGTCGGACAGTCGCTTGACCATATATTCATGCAAAAGAGCGACAAGAGAATAGTAATAGCAACCTTCTCGTCAAACGTACACCGTGTCCAGCAGATAATAAACACGAGCGCGCAGTACGGCAGAAAGGTCGCAATTACGGGACGCTCGATGATAAATATTATCGGCGCCGCAACACGTCTCGGCTATATGACTGTGCCGGACGGTGTCCTTATCGACATAAACGATATAAAAAAGTACCCCCCGAATCAGATCACCCTTATCACGACGGGAAGCCAGGGCGAGCCCATGTCTGCGCTCTACCGTATGGCGTTCCGTTCGCACGATAAGATTCAGCTCGGCTCGGAGGATCTCGTCGTAATATCCGCATCGGCTATTCCCGGAAACGAGAAGATGGTCGATAAGATCATAAACGAGCTTCTCAAAAACGGAGCAGACGTTTTCAAAAACGACGGCTTCGAGGTGCATGTTTCAGGTCACGCCTGCCAGGAGGAGATCAAGCTGATGCTTGCTCTTACCAAGCCGAAATACTTTATGCCGATTCACGGTGAATTCAAGCATCTGAACGCAAATAAAAGGAATGCCGTTGATATGGGCATTCCCGAAAGTAACGTGTTCATTTCCGAGATCGGAAAGATTCTTGAGCTCGGCGCGGACGGCGCAAGATTCAACGGAAACGTCGAAGCAGGCAGAGTCCTTATCGACGGCTACGGAATAGGCGACATCGGAAATATCGTTCTCCGTGACCGCAGACACCTGTCGCAGGACGGACTTATGGTAATCGTTGCTTCGGTCGATCTCTCATACAGAATGATAATTTCAGGGCCGGAGGTCGTTTCACGAGGCTTTGTGTACGTAAGAGAAGCAGAAGAACTTATGGATCAGGCGAAGGAAATAGCGAAAAACGCTATCGAGGAATGCTTCGATCGCGGTATAAACGAAAGAGGCGAGATCAAAAACTCCGTCAAGAACGCCCTTTCACGCTACATTCTTCAAACAACGGGCAGAAAGCCGATGATACTGCCGATAATTATGGACGTATAATTAAGAAAAGCACCTGCGGAAGCAGGTGCTTTTTAGATAATAAATAATAAATAATAAATGGAAATCAATCGCTTCGATGTGATTATAAATCATAAAAAAAGCAAACACAACCGCGTTTGCTCTTTTGATGTTCAGAATTGTTCTCCGAATGGAGGGGGAGGGGGAGGGGGAGGCGGAGCGTAGAAGAACGGGCCGGATCTTGCTTTGCAGTCCGAATAGAAGTTTACCATCGTCATCTGCATATACGGCTCGAGCCAAATCGTAATAAGACCGAGCGTCGGGATCGAAAGAAGCGCCCAACCCATAAACGAAAGGTTAAGAACGAAATACTCCATTTTTCTGCCATTCATCATCTGCTCCGAAATACGGAGCGCATCCCTTACCGGCATGTTTGGATTTTCAGCTACAATATACGGCACCTGCGAGTAGGCGAGTGCCTTAATAATTCCGGGAATTATAAAAAGAAGCGACCACAAAAACACGTATAACGAGGACAAAAGCATCGCCTTCAAAAACGGCCAGAAGTTGCTGAAGCCGTTAAAAAGGTCTCCGACTCTCGGACGGTAGCTCGGATCGGATGCGATACGGAAATAAATGTATATCAGTCCGAGCGAAATAGCAGAGCTAAGAATAAAAGATAAGACCACTCCGACGATCGGGAACCCGGATCCTGCAGATGCAATAAAGCCGCCGACGAACGACACCAAAAACAGCGCCCCGATCTTGCCTTCAATTTGAAGCCGTGCGAGGGCTTTCATTTCTTTTCTTGTCATAATATCCTCCTTGAGGTTTGTGATTTTATTATAGCACAGTATTATAAAAAAGTAAATGAATACGGCGAAAACTTTTTCGCATGGAAACGGTATTCAGATTTAACAAAAGGTATTTTGCCACGCATTTTGTAGGGACAGGCGTCCTCGGGAACCCCCAAAACTCGACAAGCTCGTTTCGGGGAACCCCTTACCTCGACTGTCCGTTGCTCCCCCGTTCACTCTGTTGTGAAGATTTAAACGCTTATTGACATATTTGTAGGGGCGACAACCTCCCCCCAAAAGCTCATCACATTCGCTTCGGGAAACCCCTCGCCTCGACGCCCCGCAATACCGCTTCCGAATTTTTTCACAACTCAACGTTCTATCAAAAAATATAAAATTTCCGAAACGAGGAGATACACTACCTATGGAGCGGTGCGTCGAGGACGTCGCACCCTACGAAACAATAGAGTGAACTTAACGGAAAAGCGAGGCGTTGCCTCGCTTTACTCAATATAAGGATTCCTCTTAAAAATCTCACTCGCCGCTTCTTTACGGCAAAGCGCCATGAGCTTATCTGCACGAAGCGAAAGCTCAAATTGCTCCCTTGCTCCGTCGGGTAGATTTAACCCGTCGGCAACCTTCGTTACAATGCTGACAGACGATGTTTTTCTTGCACGGTTAAGATACTCACGCCCTTTTCCGTTTGCCGCAAGCAAATTCGTGAAAAGCGGTCGTGCTTTAACTTTATCTGCCTTTGCTCCAAGCACGGCGGAAAGGATCGCACGTCTTATTCTCGCCGCAGTGTAGCTCTTGTTGACACTGGACGAGATAAGCTCATCAAGTGACGAAGCGCTTTCTGCGTTTGCCTTGATAAGCCCCGAAACACCGCCGTTCATTCCGTAGTAGGTCGAGAGAGTTTCTGCATCGGTCATTCTTATAGTATGAAGCGCTATCGCCTCGTATGCGGAGTTGTCTGTCGGAACTGTCTTTTCAAAAACCGATATCGCATTTTCGGGAAGCATCTCGGAGGCATCACCGCCGCCGTAGATAAGCTCTCGTGAGCGAGTGGCGGAATAACCCTCCTCACGCTTGTAGGTATAGAATACTATATCGGATTTTTCATCCATTAACGCAGCGATGTATTCGACGCCCAAAATGTCGTTCGGTGTCGTAGGAAAGCCGTCACCTGCGAGCGCACGGAAAATCTCCTCGGCGCTTTTTATGTGTCCGTTCTTGCCGTTTTCACGCATTGCGGAAAGGTATTCGTCCGAGCGAATGACCTCTGCGGCGCACGAAAGCGCATCTATATCGCCGCTTTCGCTTCCGAAAACGAGGACGTCAACTCCGCCGAGCGACGATATCAGCGAAACAGCACCGTGAGCAAAATGCTCGGCAGACGATGAGCAGTAGGGATAGGGAAGCTCAAGCACGAGATCCGAGCCGTTTTTTATCGCCGCTTCTGCGCGCAGATGCTTCGGATAAATAGAAAGCCTGCCTCGCTGAACGGTGCTTCCGCTCATGATGCTGATGACGGTAGTGTCGCTGCCCAAACGCTCACGAATGAGGTCTATTTGTTTTTTATGCCCCAAATGAAAGGGATCGTATTCGCAAATTATTGCGGCAGTCTTCATTTTTGCGCTCCTTCAAGGTAATATTTGTAAAAACACTTGTAATTTAAGGAAAAATAGTGTATAATCGTAATGTTATAAAGTAATTTCAAAATTCGGAGGAAATGAATATGAAAGTTCTTGTTGTAAATGCAGGAAGCTCGTCTCTTAAGTATCAGCTTTTCGAGACCGAGAGCGGCG
Organism: Eubacteriales bacterium; assembly: GCA_045593985.1. Lineage (GTDB taxonomy): Bacteria > Bacillota > Clostridia > Oscillospirales > CAG-272 > Colimorpha_A. The sequence goes on along the minus strand of JAZNXR010000022.1, from coordinate 1,584 downwards.
CAGTCCTTGCAAAGGGTATTTGCGAAAGAATCGGTATTGACGGAATCATCGAGCATCGTCTTGGTGAGGACGGCGAAAAGACGAAGCGCGAGCTTGCTATGCCTAACCACGCAGTCGCTATGAAGATCGTAGTTGACACACTCACCGATGAGAAGCTTGGATGCCTTTCCGATATGGGCGAAATCAAGGCAGTCGGTCACCGTGTTGTCCACGGCGGTCCTTACTTCTTCGAGAGCTGCCTCGTTACCCCCGAGGTAATCGAAAAGCTCAAGCTCTGTAATGATTTCGCACCTCTCCACACCCCTGCACACCTTATGGGTATCGAGGGCTGTACAGAGGTAATGCCTACCGTTCCCCAGGTTCTCGTATTCGACACCGCATTCCATCAGACAATGCCCGACTACGCATATACCTATGCACTCCCCAAGGAAATGATCGAGAAGGATCACATCCGTCGCTACGGCGCACACGGAACCTCTCACCGCTTCGTTTCTATCGAGATGGCAAAGCTCCTTGACAAGCCCGTTGAGGAAACCAAGATCGTAACCTGCCATATCGGTAATGGCTCGTCCATCTCGGCAGTTAAGGGCGGAAAGTGCATCGACACCTCGATGGGCTTCACTCCCCTTGAGGGCGTTGAAATGGGTACTCGTTGCGGATCTATCGATCCTGCTATCGTAACCTATATTATGAAGAAGTACGGTTATACTCCCGACGAGATGTCGAACTTCATGAACAAAAAGTGCGGCTTCCTCGGTCTTTCGGGAATTTCCTCCGACTCCCGTGATATCGAAGCAGCGATCCGTGAAGGAAACGAGCAGGCGCTTCTCTCCGCTAACGTACTTGCATATCAGGTCAAGAAGTACATCGGCTCCTATGCAGCTGCAATGGACGGCCTTGATGCTATCGTATTCACCGCAGGCATGGGCGAAAACAATCCCGAGCTTCGTGAAAGAGTATGTAAGGAGCTTACCTACTTCGGCGTAGAGATCGATATGGAGCTTAACGCAAAGACTCTCCGTCAGCCCAATACCGTTGAGCTTTCGACTCCCAACTCCAAGGTTAAGGTCTACGTTCTTCCTACAAACGAAGAGCTCATGATCGCAAAGGATACCGAAGAGATCGTAAGCAAGCTTTAATAGTTCCTATATTAAGTCCCCCGAATCTCGGGGGACTTTTTGTTTTTAGAGACTTATAATGTTTTCTCCACGCTTTGTAGGGGGCGACGTCCTCGACGCCCCGTTGCTACATTGGGCGTTTGTGAAACTAATAATTCTATTACTGTAGTTATAATTCAAACAAAACATTTGTAAAAGTAAAGACGCTTTACCTATTATACGGGGCGTCGAGGACGTCGCCCCCTACAAACAAATATCTATTTCGTTACGTTTACTCGTTCTCCTCTTTTTTCACCGTGCCGTCTTTTTTGCTGTAAGTAACGAGATACTTCTTTTTGTCTTCCGGCTCGTGAAGTGAGATGGTAATGGGATCGGCACCGACAAGTGCCTTGACAAGCGACTTCGGATCCTTTACGCTATCGGGAAAAAATGCGCCGCAGTATGGGCGGTATGGCGTATCCATATG
>JAZNXR010000021.1:0-28506 GCA_045593985.1 Eubacteriales bacterium | reverse complement strand
GCAGGTAAAATTATCGGTCAGGATCACGCTGTTGATGCGGTCGTCCGTGCCATAAGAAGAAACCGCGCGGGCGTAAGCGCAAAGAGAAAGCCCGTTTCCTTTATCTTTGCAGGGCCTACCGGCGTTGGTAAAACCGAGCTTGTTAAGGTCGTGGCATCCGAGCTGTTTGACTCTCCCGAAACTCTTATTCGTCTTGATATGTCGGAGTTTATGGAGAAGTTCTCGGTATCGAGAATTATCGGCGCTCCTCCCGGATATGTCGGCTATGACGAAGCAGGACAGCTTACCGAGAAGATCCGCCGTAAGCCGTACAGTGTAGTTCTTTTCGATGAAATCGAAAAGGCGCATCCCGATGTTATGAACATTCTTCTTCAAATTCTTGATGACGGAAGGATTACCGATGCGCAGGGAAGAACCGTTAATTTCGAAAATACGGTAATAGTCATGACGACAAATGCAGGCTCCGAGGCGTCATCCTCGTCAGCAGGCTTCTCATCAAGCCGTTACGATTCCGATAAGGAGCGTACCGAAAAGGCGCTTTCAACCTTCCTTCGCCCCGAATTTATGAACCGTGTTGATGAGATAATCGTATTCAACCGCCTGACTAAAGAAAACTTTGCGGAAATTGCCAAGCTTATGCTGAATGACCTGGCAAAGGCATTAAGCGAAAAGGACATTAAATTCGTATATACCGACAAAGCTGCAGCCGCAATTGCGGAGGCATCGTACAGCGAAAAATACGGCGCAAGAAATATGCGCAGATATATCGAAAAAGAGGTCGAGGATAAGCTTGCAGATAAGCTTATCAGCGGCTATTCCGAAAGCATTTTCGGAATTTCGCTCGATTTTGACGGCGAGAATTTCACGCTTGATACGATATAACCTATAAAATAATTCCAAGAAAGGAGGGCGAATATGGCTGAAAAATGGTACGATAAATCCGCCTTGCAAACTGCAACGCTTCTAGGTACTAACATCGGAACGGGACTGAACCGTGAAGAAGTCCGTAAAAGACGAAAGCTCGACGGCGAGAATGAGATATATCCAACGCCGAAGAAAAGCTACAAGACATATCTCGCTCACCTTTTGACGGATTTTAATTCCATTCTGATGTTGACGGTGCTTCTTATCGCCGCAATATTCGAGGAAACCGAAAACCTATTCGTTATGGTGGCGGTGCTTCTGACTTATTATACTGTTGCAATGGTAACCTATGTTAAGTCGCACGACGTCCTTGACGATATGGGTAAAGGCGCTCTTCCCAATGCAAAGGTGCTTCGGGAGGGAAGAGTATATATGATAAAGCAGCGGCAGCTTGTACGCGGCGATATAATTTATATTTCTGCCGGCGATATTGTTCCGTGTGACGCTCGTTTGTGTGAGAGTAATGACCTTGAGGTGCTTGAGGTAAATGTAACTGGCGTTTCCCACGCCGTGCGAAAATCCTCGCGCTTTGAGGAGTATCACGACGTTGCTCCTGCCGCACAAAAAAATATGCTCTTCGCATCGTCAATCGTCACGAAGGGCACGGCCAAGGCCATTTGCTGTGAAACGGGAAGTGAAACCTTGGTTTGTAAAATGAAGAAGAATCAGCCCATCGTTTCTCATGAACGGCTCCATGTCTTTGACAGGATTTCGACATTCTGTCGCCGCTGGACGCTCGTCATGACTATAACGGTTTTTGTTTTGACCGTAATGTCGCTTTTTGTAGAAAAAGCGAATAACGGCATTTTCCCTTCGTTTATGACGGGAATTTCACTTGCCGTATCTTCAATGAGCGAGTTCTATACTGCTTTCGGTTATATCGTTCTTGCCTGTGGAATATTCGGCGCACTTAACCGCAAAAAGGAAGTCAACAGAGGCGCCCTTATTAAAAACAGCTCAAAGCTTGAAGATATTAAGGACTTGACCTGTATCATAGTTCCCAAGGACGGCGCCTTCAGCATCAGAGGAATGTCCCTTGAAAAGGTTTTTGCAAACGGTGACGTTTACGCAAAAGACGATCGTAATTTCAAGAAAAATGCGGCTCGCGTGCTTCGTTACGCGTTGATTTCAACGGGTAAATACGGCGCAGGAATGCTTACCCGAAATAATGTTCTCGGAGAGAACATATATACCTCGGAGGAAGAAGCAATTATTAAAGCCGCAGAGGGCTTAAGCGAGTATAATATAGGTCTTGAAAGGCGTTATCCGTTGCTTGACCACGTTGACAGAGGAACGTCAGGCTCTGCCTTTGATACGACACTTGTTCATTTTGAAAACGGCTTCTTCGTCAGCCTGCGAGGGGATTATTCCAATATTCTCCCGCTTTGCCGATATTATACCGAGGACGGCCGTGTATATACAATGACGGACGAAAAGCTCAATAACTTCTTTATTGAGGCGGAAAAGCTTGCCCGTCAGTCGTACAGAGTTATCGCAATTGCCTCAAAGGATACTGTTGTCAATAACCTCAGGCGTGCTTCTAACTGTCATAATGACCTGACTCTCGAGGGACTTTTAGCGATCAGAGAGCCGATTCTCCCTGAAGCTGCAAAGAATGTTCTTCGCTGTAAAAATGCGGGCATCAAGGTTATAATGTTTTCGCCTGACGAGAGTGAGAATAATGCGGTTGTAGCCGAATCGCTCGGCATTGCTTCGAGCCCCGATCAGCTGATAACAGGCAGGGCGCTCTCCGGAATGAAGGAGGGGCTCATTCGAGCCGATCTCGATATTTATACGGTATATCAGGGCTTAACCCTTTCGCAAAAGAGAATGATCGTCCGATTCTTGCAGGAAAAGGGCGAGAAGGTTGGCTATCTCTGCTCCGATCTTGATGAAATAATTCTGATGAAGGAAGCAGATGTCGGATTTGCGCAGAGCGTGACTATTTCCGACAGAAACGGCGGAAGCGGAGTTGATCTGTCCCGTCACAATATTCCGATATTTACTAAACGTGCAAATTCCGGGCAGATTGGCTGCGAGGCACTTAAGTTTGTTTCGGACGTTATCGTTTCCGAGCCTGACGAGACGGGAACGGGCGGCTTTAATGCAATCGTTGATTCCTTTTTGTGTTCAAAATCAATCTATTACAATCTACATAGAATGCTTAAATATATGATCAGCGCGCAGTTAGCCCGTTTGATTCTTGTATTCATGTCGCTGTTCTTGGGATTTAGTGCATTGATACCGTCACAGATACTTTTCCTCGGACTTGTTACCGACTTTGCAGCGATAATTATAATTGCGTTTGAAAAGCCTGATTATTCACTTGTTAAGGCTAATTATAATGTTGCAGACAAGCTTCAGAGCCCTTTGACCAAAAACCCCGAATCATTAGTTATGGGCGTTCTGTGGGCGATAATAACGGCTGTGAGCGCTGTTTTGTTGACTCGCCTGTCGCTTCTTCCTCAATCTGCTTGTGCGGCATACTGCTTTGTAAGCTTTATTATTGCGCAAATAGCAATGCTGAATGAGTGCAAGTGCGAGCAAAGTGCTTTTGCTAAAACCGTCCGCATCAACGGAGCATATATTATGATGCTCCTCGTCGTGGTTTTGTTCTTGATTTTTTCCTTTGTATTCCCGAGCTTTGGCGAGCTGTTTGGTATTGTAAGAATGCCGATTTATGCGTCGCTTTCGCTGTTTATTCCGGCGATAATTCTTACCTTGGTATATGAAATTTTCAAGGCAATTACTGCGCCAAAACCGGTAAAAAAGAGGCCTAAAAGTGCCAAAAAGGTATCAAAAAATGACCGAAAACGGTAAGTTTTCGGTCATTTATTTTTATTTAAGATCGTAAACGAAGAACGGTCTTGTATATGCCTCGTTACCGTTTTCATCAGTGACGGTCACTCGGAAGTATGCGGGAGGATCGGTCTCGCGCTTTTGCGACGAGTCGGAGATGTATGATTTGAGGTCGAATGTCGCCTCGTTGAGTTGTTTTCCGTCTGTTGAGCGAGCGCTGCGGGACGCACGTCTTTCGGTGGAAACAAAGATTGACTTCGCAGGCGAGGTCTTGATCGTGAGGATTCCGTCTTCGATATACAGCTCGGTGATCTCGGGGCCGCTTGTTGCGTAGAAGTCGCCCTTTTCGAGGGCGTCCATGATCACCGAATATTCAAGCTTGTCTGCCTTGATCATTACCCAGCCGCCGAAGTAATCCCACATTCGGTCCTTCGGGCCGTGAGCGTCATCGGTTGCAAGGGGAAATACCTTGCGACCGAGGCATAGCAGATCGTCTAAAGGCTGGACTGTGTCGGGATAACCGCTTCTTGCGCAGCCTGTATTGTAGCACTCAACGCCCCATACGCCTTTTAGTCCCGAATAGAACGGATAGTGGTTAAGTGACCATACGGGATGATTATATGAAACAAGGAAGCCGTCTGCATTTGCGGCGGCAATAACCTCGTTCATTGATTCAACGGTAAACGTTCTTGTGAAGTCGATCGACTTCATTTCTTCGCTAAGGTACTGTGATGCGTGAGCAGGCCATAGACGGGATATTGAGAATACGGGACAGGTCGTTCTGTTCGGGACCTTTGAATAGAGGTTCAGATGACATGTCTCTCGGTAGCTGTATGTGCCGTGAGTAAGCTCTGCATTGGTTGCAAGCTCAACTGCTGTTATCGCAAGAAACTCGTCGTCAGTCAGATCTGTATGAGGGACCATTGCCTCGTGGTCGGTATATGCGACTACTGAATAGCCCTTTTCCTTATAAACCGTCTTTATTTCCTCGGGGGTAAGACCGCCGTCGGATATCGTTGTGTGAACGTGAAGATTTGCCTTGTAGAAATTGCCGCCCTGCGGCAGTAGATACCTTTTCACTTGATTATTCCATTACTGTTCCGTCGGGATGGAAGAGGGGAAGCTTCTCGAGATATACAATGTCAGGACGGTTCTGAGCATCGCCCTCGGCGAGAATACACGCCTTGCCTACAATAATACCGCCGGCACGCTCAACGAGAACTGCGAGCGCATTAAGCGATTCGCCTGTTGAGATAACGTCATCAACGAGAAGAATTTTCTTGCCGTTCATTCTTTCTGCATCGGCGCCGTCAAGGTAAAGATGCTGATCGGCGTCGGTCGTAATCGAGCGAACGGGAACGTCGAATACGCTCGTCATATAAAGCTTCGGATGCTTACGGGCAACAAAGTAGAAATCGTCTTCACGCTGTCTTGCCATCTCGTGCGCAAGCGGAATACCCTTAGCCTCGGCGGTAATGAGATAATCGTATTCGGGAACTATTTTGAGAAGGTCACGAGCGCATGCGGTCGTAAGCTCTGCGTCTCCGAAAATTACGAATGCTCCGATGCTGAGGTTTTCGTTTACGGGGCAGATGGGAAGATGTCTTTGAAGACCTGCGATTGTCATTTTATGTGTTAACATAACTTAATCCTTTCCATAATAATCTATCTTAAATTATAACGCAAAAAAGGAAAAAGTCAAGACAATTTGTCTTCTATTTCTTATAATAATATACGAAAATGCTTGAAATATTTTTAAAGGTCTGTTATAATGTATTATGTATAAATGTATAATGGAGTAGTATCTCATGAAAATTGGACTTCTCGGCTTCGGTGCAATGGGAAAAACGCATAGTTATGCTGTTGCAAATCTCCCTTTCTTTTACGGTGAGGGATATAAAGACGATAAAATTGTCGCCCTCTCATCAGGTCATTATGAAAAAGCTCAACAAGCGGTAAGGGAGTTTTCGCTCGGCCGTGCCTGCCGGAACGAGGACGAAATTATAAACGATCCGAATATTGATATTGTTGATATTTGTACTCCTAACATTTATCACTATGAGACTGTTAAAAAGGCGCTCTTGGCAGGGAAGCACGTTTATTGCGAGAAGCCGCTTGCCGTAACATACGAGCAGGCAAGAGAGCTATCCGAGCTTGCCGAGCATATGGGCTTACATTGCAGAATTGTTTTCAATAACCGCTTTATGCCCGCAGTTATGAGAGCCAAGGAGATCGTTGATTCAGGCAGACTTGGAAATATCATAACATTCAGGGTTGCCTATCTCCATGCAAGCTGCATTGATCCGGGTAAAAAAGCGGGATGGAAGCAGGACCGGGATATTTGCGGTGGCGGTGTTCTTTTCGACCTTGGCTCGCACGCTCTTGATCTTGTGCGTCATCTTTGCGGCGAGATCGTTTCGGTCAGCGGAAAAAGTCAGATATATCACCGGCATCGCCTCGGCGTTGACGGAAACGACTGGGAAACCAATGCCGATGAAGCGTTTTATATTACAGCAGAGCTTGTAAACGGCGGAATGGGAACGGTTGAGGCAAATAAGCTTGCAATCGGCACAAACGATGACCTTTCTTTTGAAATTTACGGCGAAAAGGGAGCGCTGAAGTATTCGCTTATGCAGCCTAACTATCTTCGATATTACGACGGAGACAGAGCCGGCGGCGTTCTTGGCGGTGACGGTGGATTTACCGACATTGAATGTGTCGGCAGATATCCTGCGCCCGGCGGAATTTTCCCGTCCTTTAAAGCGCCTGTGGGCTGGCTTATGGGACACGTTGAATCTTACCGTGACTTCCTCGATGCGATCAGACACGGCTCTGATTCAAAGCCCGATTTTAAGGACGGCGCAAGAATTCAGTATATTATGGAAAAGGCTTATGAGTCGGATCTTAACGGCTCGGTAGTTACGCCTGTTTAACGACCGACGGCGTTTTCCGTCGGAGAATGAGGCAATATGCTAATAGTTGGACTGACAGGAAGCTCGGGAAGCGGTAAGGGTTATGTTTGCGACATTTTAAAAAGCGTCGGCATTCCCTGTCTCGACACCGATAAGCTTTGTCATGACGTTTACATGAAGGGTAACGAATGCTACGACGATCTTGTTCGCAATTTCGGTGACGATATTCTCGGTGACGATGGCGAGATCGACCGCAAGAAGCTCTTTAATCTCACCTTTACCGATAATGACAAATATGAACGTCTTACCTCCGTTGCTTTTTATCACATAATGCGACAGACGAAAAGATGGCTCGATGAAAGAAGCGGGGAAGGTGTTAAGATTGCGGTAATTGACGCTCCGATGCTTTATGAAAGCGGCTTCGATAAAATGTGTCACAAGGTCATCTGCGTTACCGCCGATACGCCGACACAGATCAGCCGCATAATGAAGCGTGATGGCATTTCAGAAGAAGAGGCAAGAGTGCGTCTTGGCAAGCAGAAGGCGAATATTTACTATACCTCGAAGGCCGATTACGAGCTTAATAACTCCGTTCGTAACGAGCATAATATTTACACCGACACAACGCGCCTTGTCGGCGTTTTAAGACGCTACGAGGCGAGAAGGAATAATTAATTTATATCCAAAGGAGAATTTAAAATGGACGCAAAAGAACTCAAGGAACAGCTTGAATACAAGAACAAAAACGTATTCGACATCATTTCCGATGACGAGCTTGAAAGATCCTTTGCTTATGCTGAGGCGTACAAGCTTTTCCTCGATTGTGCTAAAACCGAAAGAGAAGCCGTAAAGTATGCTATCGCCATGGCAGAGAAGAAGGGCTATACCGAATATCACTTTGGTGACGAGCTTCAGGTCGGCGGAACATATTACTACAATAACAGAGGCAAGATGCTTATCCTCTTTAAGGTCGGTGAAAACGATATCGAAAAAGACGGAGCGTACATTGTTGCTGCTCATATCGACTCTCCCCGTATCGACCTCAAGCAGAACCCTCTTTACGAGGCAGACGGCTTCGGTATGTTCAAGACTCATTACTACGGCGGAGTTAAAAAGTATCAGTGGACAACCGTTCCGCTTGCGCTTCACGGCGTAATCGTTAAGCGCGACGGTGAGGTCGTTGACATTTGCATCGGCGAGGATGACGACGAGCCTATTTTCTATATTTCTGATCTTCTTCCTCACCTTGCAAAGGATCAGATGACAAAGTCGCTTGCTGAGGGTATTACCGGAGAGGGACTTAATATTATCGTTGGAACAGAGCCTTACCGTGACGAGGAGACCGACGGAGCCATTCGCCTTAATCTTCTTCGTATTCTTAACGAGAAATACGGTATTTGCGAGGAGGACTTCATTTCCGCAGAGCTTACCGCCGTTCCTGCTCTTAAGGCAAGAGATATCGGCCTTGACCGTTCTCTTATCGGCGGCTACGGTCACGATGACCGTGTTTGCGCTTATCCTGCTGTTACCGCACTTCTTGACAATCCCGAAACCAAGAAAACGGTATTTGCTATTCTTGCCGATAAGGAAGAGGTTGGATCTGACGGTGTAACCGGTATGCAGAGCCTTGTATTTACCGATATACTCTCCGAGGTTTGTGATGCTCTTGGCGCAAATTACAGACTTGTTAAGGCAAATTCAAAGTGTCTGTCGGCTGACGTCAATGCTGCATTTGATCCGAATTTCCCCGAGGTTCTTGAAAGAAAGAACGCTTGCTACGCTAACTGCGGTGTCGTTCTTTCCAAGTTCACCGGCTCAAGAGGCAAATCCGGCACATCGGATGCTACTTCCGAGTTCACCGCATACGTTCGCAACATGCTTAACGAGGCAGGTGTCGAATGGCAGATGGCAGAGCTTGGCAAGGTTGACCAGGGTGGCGGAGGAACCGTTGCAAAGTTCATCGCAAATCATAATATTGATACGCTTGACGTTGGTGTACCGGTTATTTCGATGCACGCTCCTTATGAGGCTATTTCGAAGCTTGACCTCTACATGACATATAAGGCGTTCACCGCATTTGTAAAATAATGCTCGAAAAGCTTAAGGAGGCGGAGCTTTATTACAGCGGTATCTGTCATAAGCTTTCGACTCCGGAGGCACTCGGTGATCCTGCGGAGCTTAAACGGCTTATGCAAGAGGAAAAAAAGCTTTCGCCGATTATCGAAAAATACCGCGAATTTAAATCTGTTACCGCTCGCCTTGAAGAAGCCTTGGCTCTTCAGGGCGAGGGAGATCCCGAGCTTCAAATGCTTGCTGACGAGGAAATAAAGGTCTGCCGTCCGCTTATTGAGAAAATAAAGGGCGAGCTTACCGTTATGCTTCTTCCTTCTGATCCCAACGACGATAAGAACGTCGTAGTTGAAATCCGAGCCGGTGCTGGTGGTGAGGAGGCGGCGCTTTTTGCCGCAACGCTTTTTCGAATGTACAGCATGTATGCAAGCCAAAACGGTTTTAAAATCGACATTGTGGGAATGAATGAGACCGAGCTTGGCGGCTATAAGGAAATTTCCTTTACATTTGAGGGAAGCGGTGCTTATTCCCGACTGAAATATGAAAGCGGCGTTCACCGCGTGCAAAGAGTTCCCGATACCGAGTCGCAGGGAAGAATACACACTTCAACCGTCACGGTTGCGGTTCTTCCCGAGGCGGAGGAGGTTGAGCTTGAGATCAACCCTGCCGATATTGTTGTTGAAACTATGAAAAGCTCGGGTGCAGGAGGGCAGCATATCAACAAGACTGAAAGCGCCGTGCGTCTTATTCATAAGCCCTCGGGCATCGTTATTGAATGTCGTGAGGAGCGCTCACAGTATAAAAACCGTGACAAGGCAATGAAGCTTCTTCGAACACGTATATACGATCAAATGTGTCGAGAGCAGGCAGGCAAGCTTGCCGATGCCCGTCGCTCGCAGGTTGGAACCGGTGATTGCAGTGAGAAGATTAGAATTTATAATTATCCTCAAAGGCGTGTGACCGACCACAGAATCGGCTATACCGTTCACACTCTCGATGCCTTTTTGAACGGAAACATCGGCGCATTGATCGATGCGCTTGCCTCGGCAGAAACTGCCGAAAAACTTAAAAATTCAGGTGAAAAATGAAAACACTCGTAATTCGGTACAATGGAAGGGATTCCCTTATACCGGCAGCGGAGATAATCAAAAAAGGCGGAATTGTTGCCTTTCCTACCGAGACGGTATACGGTCTCGGCGGTAATGCCCTTGATCCCAATGCGGCGGCGAAGATATATGCCGCCAAGGGACGCCCTTCCGATAATCCGCTGATAGTACATCTTGATAAATATGAAAATGCAGGGATCTATGCGCATACGACACCGCTGTTTTTCAGTATTGCGGATGCGTTTATGCCGGGCCCTATTACCGTTATTCTCAAAAAGCGAAGCTTTATTCCCGACAGTGTAACGGGCGGTCTTGATACGGTTGGCTTGCGAGTGCCTTCGAATAAGATCGCAAGAGAGCTTATCGAGCTTTCGGGTGTTCCGATAGCGGCGCCGTCAGCTAATATTTCCGGTAAGCCCAGCCCAACAAGCTTTGAGCATGTATATCACGATCTTAACGGCAAGGTCGATGCGATAATCGATGGCGGAAGCTGTGACTTCGGCGTTGAAAGCACGATCATTAAGCTTCAGGACGAAAGCATTCAGCTGCTCCGTCCCGGCGCCGTTACTCCCGAGATGCTTGCTCTTTTCAGTGATGATCTTTATATTGATCCTGCCGTTACCGAGAAATTCGACGGGACGCCCCTTGCGCCGGGTATGAAATATCGGCACTATGCGCCGGCCGTTCCTCTGACAGTTATTGACGGTGAGGACAGCGAGGTTTACTCGTTTCTCTCCGAGCGCCCGAATGTCGGCGTAATCTGCTTCGACGAGGATTTACCGCATTTAAGCAACAAAGCCGTTATATCCTGCGGTTCGGCGCATGATACTCTCACACAGGCAAGGTTGCTTTTCGAGTGCCTGCGCAAAATGGACGAACAAGCTGACATTGAACATATTTACGCCCGAATGCCGTCAAAGGTCGGCATTGGCCTTGCGGTTTTCAACCGACTTATCAAGGCCGCGGGATTTAGCGTAATTACCCTTAAAAAATAAAGAATAGGATTATTAAAATGGCAAAGAAGAAAGCCTCATCTCGTATTTCGGTTCCGACTGTTCAGGCGGAGATCCGTCCTCAGCTCATTACCGAAACAATTGAAAAAAACTTTATGCCTTACGCAATGAGCGTTATCGTATCGCGTGCTATTCCCGATATAGACGGCTTCAAGCCCGCTCATAGAAAGCTCCTTTATACTATGTACAAAATGGGACTTTTGACGGGACCTAAGGTCAAGAGCGCTACGGTTGTCGGTGAGACGATGAAGCGTCATCCTCACGGTGACCAGGCGATATATGCGACACTTGTGCGTTTGACAAGGGCAAACGAGTCACTTCTTCATCCCTTCATTGATTCGAAGGGAAGCTTTGGTAAGCATTACAGCTCCGATATGGACTATGCTGCGCCTCGTTATACTGAGTGCAAGCTCGATAAAATCAGCGCCGAGATCTTTGCGGGCATAGATAAAAATGCCGTTGATCTCGTCGATAACTATGATAATACCCTTAAAGAGCCGACGATGCTCCCGACCGCATTCCCGAATATCCTTGTTTCACCCAATCTCGGAGTTGCTGTCGGCATGGCTTGCTCGATTTGCTCCTTTAACCTTGCTGAGGTTTGTGACGGTACGATCCAGCTCCTTAAGAATCCGAATACCGATCCCGAGCGTCTTATGAGCATTATAAAGGCCCCTGATTTCCCCTGTGGAGGAAATCTTATCTACGATAGGGACAGATACAAGGAGATCTTTGAGACGGGACATGGCTCGCTTAAGGTCAGAGCAAAGTATGTTTATGACAAGAGCGCAAACTGTATTGACGTTCTCGAAATTCCGTATTCAACTACGATAGAGGCTATAATTAAGAAAATTACAGGTTATATCAAGGAAGGCAAGCTCAAGGAGATCGTCGACGTTCGTGACGAAATTGACCTTTCGGGCTTTAAGCTGACGATCGATCTTCGCCGTGGAGTCGATCCCGATAAGCTTATGTCGAAGCTTTTCAAGATGACACCTCTTGAGGATTCCTTTGAATGTAACTTTAATATACTTGTTCACGGAACTCCCCGTTTGCTCGGCGTTAAGGAAATATTAACCGAGTGGATCGATTTCAGAATGAACTGCCTGCGCCGTGAGCTTACCTATGATCTCGGAAAGAAGAAGGATAAGCTTCATCTTTTGCTTGGTCTCGGTAAGATCCTGCTTGACATTGATAAGGCTATCAAGATCGTTCGTGAAACCGAGCGTGAGCAGGACGTAGTACCGAACCTTATGAAGGGCTTCGGAATTGATGAAATTCAGGCTGAATACATTGCTGAAATCAAGCTCCGTTACCTTAACCGTGAGTATATTATCAGCCGTATTAAGGAAATCGAGGCGCTCCAGAAGGAAATTGCCGATCTTGAGCAGCTTATCGCATCCGATACGAGAATGAAGAATCGCATCGCCTCACAGCTTAAGGATATTAAAGAGAAATACGGCAAGCCCCGTCTTACTCAGATAATCGGCGCTGAAGATATTGAGGAATACGACGAAAGTGAAAATATCGAGGATTATAACGTCAAGCTCGTCTTTACCAAGGAGGGCTACTTCAAGAAAATAACGCTTCTTTCCTTGCGTGGAAACGACGAGCAGAAGCTTAAGGATGGCGACTTTATAACCGATATTATCGATGCGACTAACACTGATGAATTGTTGTTCTTCTCCGACAAGGCACAGGTTTATAAAGCCCGTGTATGCGACTTTGATACAACAAAGGCGTCGCTTCTCGGCGACTATATTCCTTCAAAGCTCGGCTTCGATGACGGAGAAAAAGCGATCGCAATGAAGAAGCTCGTTAAGAGCGATCCTCTCAGCGGAAGTGCTGTAGTTATTTTCGAAAACGGCAAGGGCGTTCGCTTCTCGCTTTCCTCCTACGAAACAAAGGGTAAGCGCAGAAAGCTTACAGGCGCATATTCCTCTGCGGCCGCTCCCGCAGGCATCGTGGTCTGCGAGAAGGGTGAGGATAAGGATATTATGCTCGTTGCGGATAACGGCAGAGTAATGACCATATCGACCTCTCTTGTGCCTGAAAAGGCAACGAGAACCTCGCAGGGAGTTACCCTTATGCAGGTTAAGAACTCAAAGGTTATCTTCGTTACGACCGATATAGCATCGTTTACTCCTTCGGGAAAGAGCTATAAGAAGAACAAGCTCCCGTCGACGGGCTGGACGATGTATGACGAGGATATAGAGGCTATGCCTTTAAGCGCAAAAAATCTTTTAAAGTAATAAGGGGAAACTGTTTATGTCAATTCTTGAACTTATCGAGTCAATAAAGGGCGAATGTGCCTGCGGAATGTGCCATGATACGGCAATAGAGGATATAGTTATTGAATCCGGGGCTGTTAATAAGGTTGGAGCGATATTGAAGCGCAACGGCTTCCCAAAGAAGCTCCTTCTTGTCGCAGACAAAAATACTATAAAGGCATCAGAAGGCATTGTTCAGTCCCTGGATGGCTTTGATATCGAATATAAGATATACGACACACTTCGAGTTGCAACGATGGCCGAGGTCGAGGAGATCGAGGCGCTTATCAAGGACAGAGATATTGGTGTCCTTTCGGTTGGCACCGGCTCTATAAACGATCCCTGCCGACTTGCATCGGCAAGACAGGATAAGAAGCTTTGTATATTTGCAACAGCTCCTTCAATGGACGGCTTTGCTTCTTACGGTGCACCGATCGTAGATAAGGGCTTTAAGTTCAGCTATTCTGCTAAAAGTCCTGAGGTTATAATAGGCGATACAAAGATCCTTGCCGAAGCTCCGTCGGAGCTTAAATCTGCAGGCTTTGGCGACATGATCGCAAAGTATGTTGGACTTGTTGATTGGAAAATTTCGTCGATTCTTACCGATGAGATCTACTGTGAAAAGGTCGCTTCTCTTACTAAAGAGGCAGTTGATGAGCTTTTTGAGATGGCAGACAGAGTCACCCTTAACGATGAGGAAACTGCCGGCAAGATATTTGAAGCGCTTCTTAAAACGGGCGTCGGAATGTCCTTTATGCAGAATTCCCGTCCTGCAAGCGGTGCAGAGCACGTCGTTTGTCACCTTCTCGAGTGTATAGAGCTTTTTGACGGAATCATTCCGAATTATCACGGACACGACATCGGAGTTTCGACTCTCAATCTTTTGAAGTATTATAATATGCTTGCAAAAATTGAAAAGATAAGCGCTAAATACGAATGCGTTGATTGGGAGGATGTTTATTCCTTTTACGGAAAACTTGCTGATGATGTTAAGAAGGTAAACCACCCCGAGAACATATTAGACGGAGTAACTCCCGAAAGTATAGAAGAAAACTGGGATAAGATAAGAGAGATTATAGGCTCTGTGCCTTCCTACGAGGAATGCAGAGAGGCTATGATAAAAGCGGGATGCAAGATCACCGTTGACGACATTGGAAAGGACAAGAAGCTATTTAGCGAATGTATAAGGTATTCACCTTATATGAGAAAGCGTCTGACTCTGTTGCGTCTTAGCGGCATGATAGGAATTTTGCCGCAGGACGTAGAATGAATCGAAAGGATATCAAGATGAAAAAAATTAAAAAATCCGCTTTAATATTAGCGCTCATCGTTGCGCTTCTTACCTTCGGCGTTTCTGCTGACGAGGCTTTTTCAACCAAGAATGATCCACTTGTTTCGCTCAGCTATGTAAATGACGTTCTCGGCCCGCAGATCATGGCGCAGGTGCTTGAAAAGATTGAAAGCGATTACGTCAAAATAAGCGATCTTACTGATATGTCGTCAGGAGATTATCTGCCCGTTACCTTAAATCAAGGCGAGACTTTGATGGCGAAGGGAATTCTTGAAATCATAGTCATTTCGGGCGATTCTACTGCTATTGTTACCGCCGCAGCGAATGTGCAGGCGGGAGAGGGACTTATAGATATTACAGACGGAAACGTGGTAATTAACGGCGCTCTTGTTAAGCCTAACCATCAGATCATTATTCCGAAGGCCGACGGCAGAGGAATAATTGCAACGAGCGGTTCCGTTTCCTTGCTTGTGAGAGGAGAGTATACAGTTGCCGACTAATAAGAAAGAAAAGAGAAGAAGCTTCAAGCTTGACTCTCGCTTTTGGGTGAGAGTTGTTATTGCGATTCTTGCCTTTTCGATGCTTATGGGAACATTCTATACAGTTATTCTTTTCCTTGCTCCCAAGGCTTTCGCTACCGAGCAAACCGAGACCGAAACCGTGGATAAGGGAAATATCTATATGCGAATCGGTATTGCATACGATAATAAGGTTACCTGCTCCGTGCGAATCAGAGCCGATCAGGGAATCGACGTAGGATATACCATGAAAGACAGAAAGCCGATAACGGTAGGATATCTTGCGCAGACTGATGTATATGTTTCCCGTCACGTTAATTTGAAATTTAACTCGACTCGTTACGAAAAGGCGAGCGGTGCTTCTGATACCCTTGTCGGATCGTATCACATTGATATTCAATCCGATGAAAACTACAAAGACGATATTGCGCGTCTCAACGAGGCATTCCCGGAATATAATGCTTTTCATGCGCACTTAACACAGGCGCACCACGTTTTCCTTGGCCAGTTTGCGACACTTGAAGCGGCCGAAGCGGCACTTTCTCTCATTAAGGAAGCGGTAAAGGCATCTATCCCTCCCGAGACCTCCAAGATTCCTGATACAAGTGAGTCTACTGAAACAAATGAATCTGCCGAAACGACCGTCTCCACCGAAACAACTGAAGTCACCGAAACAACCGAAGTCACCGATACAACCGAAATTACCGAAACAACCGAAGATCCGGTGACGAGCGAAGGCACAGAGCTGCCAGAGTCTTCGTTGCTTCCGTCCGATTTAGCTGCTGCTGTGCTTGCTGCAACCGTGCGACAGCCGCTTAATAATGACGTTATCATTATTGATTCCGCTACTCATAAGATTATCTGGCTTCATAGCTCGACCACAGCTAATGAGCTTTTGGCTGTTGCGCCTCACCAGAATAATCCGAGCGTCCGTGTTACGATGCGCTGCTCTCACCGCAAAGACAACGGCGAAACAACTCGTACCTATGACGGATTTCTTGAATTCAACTATAATTCTCCGTCAAGCTATTACGGTGTTGTAGTTGTAAATGTTGTTCGTCTTGAAAATTATATAGTCGGTGTATGCGCAGCTGAAATTTCGACAAGCTGGCCGCTAGAGACTATAAAAGCGTTTTCCATTGCTGTCAGAAGCTATGCAATAAGAGGAATCAACGGTCACGGTGCAATAGGCGCGGATCTTTGCAACGAATCCTGTTGCCAGGTCTTCAACGGCTACGGCCCTGCTGATGATAGAGTTTGGTCAGCTGTTGGCCAAACACGGGGAATTATTGCAATTTCAGGCCGCAGTCTTTGCGGAACGTTCTATTCGTCTAATACCGGCGGCTGTACTGCTAACTGTACCGACGTCTGGGGAAGCAGCCTTGCTACATATCCGTATCTTAAGGCCGTTGCGACACCGTGGGAAAAGTATGAGGAATACAGCAGAGGTCAAAAGACGTCGACCGTTACCGGTACGGCTCTTTATCAGCTTCTTGAAAGCAAGAATTATACTGCGCTTAACGGCCCTGTTACCGATATTAAGATCACAAAGACCGGTAACAACACAACCTACGTTACAGAGATCAAGTTCTACGATGCGGCCGGTAACTGTCAGACTGTAACACGTGCTGATAAAATTAAAAAGCTTTTGACGAGCTACGTTGACTCTGCTAATTTTGTTGTCACCAAATCGGGACAAAGCGTTAACAGAATCAAGTATACAATGCTCGGAATTAACGCAAACGTAGTTAATCCCGTTAAGCCCGACGGTGTTTATGTTGCCGGAAACCCCTATAACGGCACGATTTTCGGTCGTCAACAGTTTACCGTTATGACTGCTGACGGAGTCAAGACCTTCTATGACAGTCAGGGTGAAAAGGTTATGACTGCGAATGGTGTTAAGGATTATAATATGTCTATTGCGCTTGATTCGCAGGTTTATCCCGTTGTTTACGGCGTTAACGGTGAGGTACTGCCTGACGTCATTAATCTTTCACCGATCATTGAAACCGAAACGCTGACTACCACAGCCGCAGCCAACAGCTTTACCTTTATAAGCCGAGGCTGGGGACATGGCGTCGGAATGAGTCAGTACGGTATTTATGAGCTCGGAAATCTTGGATACGATTATCAGTATATTCTCAGGGCATATTACTCGGGAATTACCTATTCTTATGCCAAGGATTACGTGAGCTATTTATATACTTGAGTTTGAGGTATTTAATTTGAAGATTACTGTTATTGGTTGCGGTAGATGGGGCTCATTTATCGCTTGGTATCTAAATAATCAAAAGCACGACGTTACTGTTTACGGCTTAAGCGATGCCGAAACATTTATCGAGCTTCGTGATAAGAGAACTAACGGACTCATTACTTTTCCGGATGAAATTAAGCTTACAACTGATATTTCCAAGGTTAATGAATCAGAAACAGTTATTATCTCTATTGGCTCTCAGGGGCTTCGCGCGCTCGTCAAGCAGCTTAGCGAGCTTAATGTCAAGGGCAAAAATTTCGTTCTTTGCATGAAGGGCATCGAGATAGGAACAGGCAAGCGTCTTTCCGAAATCGTGGAGGAGGGGCTTGATCCCTCAAATACCGTTTCGGTTTGGATCGGTCCCGGTCACGTCCAGGAATTCGCACGCGGAATTCCGAACTGTATGGTTATTGACAGCAAAAATGAGGAGATCAAGAAGAAGCTTGTAGACGAGTTTTCAAGCCCTGTTATTCGCTTTTATTATGGCTCGGATCTTATCGGAAACGAGATCGGAGCTGCGGCGAAAAACGTAATCGGAATTGCAGCAGGAATGCTTGACGGACTCGGTTTATCTTCCCTTAAGGGTGCGCTTATGTCTCGAGGAACGAGAGAGATATCCCGCTTAATTGAGGCTTTTGGCGGCAATCCGATCTCCGCTTACGGCTTGTGTCATTTGGGTGACTATGAGGCTACCGTTTTCTCGAAGTTTTCTCATAATCGAGGTTATGGAGAAATGTTCGTGAAGGGTGAGCGCTTTGATAAGCTCGCCGAGGGCTATTACACCGTTCGCGCTCTTATGGATATGAGCGAAAAGAGCGGGGTAGAGCTTCCGATTTGTCGGGCGGTATATACACTTCTTTATGAAAACGGCGATCCAAAGGAAACGCTGAACTCATTATTTGAAAGAAGCCTGAAACAGGAATTTTAATATGCGAACTAATTTTTTTGATATTCTATCTTCACACAGTAAGGCTTACCCGCAGATGAAGGCGCAGGATTATTATGCGCTTGCGTACGAGAGCGAGTACGGCCAGATCTTTGACGGCGACTGTGATCTTGATACATTGATTGCCGAGCTTGATAAGACGAAAACTGACGCTCTTGAGCCGTTTACCGTCACTATTGGTGGCGGATATTCTCGCCTTAATCTTGCACCTATTAAGCATTATCTTTCGGCGCGGAATATTATTGCACTTGCCTCTATGGCTCATAAGCAGGGAAGCCCTGACGGGCTTCAGCGAAAGCTCTCCCTTATATCTCGGTCAGGTAAAATGGGCTTGGTTCCTCCTGACGCTATTGATGTTAACAACGCCGACGGATCTGTTGCTCACAGCGCACTATATAAGCATCTTTACGGTGCTTCTTACCGCATAATTCCTTCCGATGTCGCATCGGTTGTGCCTGCCCTTTGCCTTATATCCGAGGCGCTCGGAAAGGCGGAAACGGTCAGAGTCGCTCTTGACGGCAGAAGAGGCTCGGGAAAAAGCTTTGTGCATGACGTTATTTCCGCTGTTTTTAAAACCGAGTATGACGGCGGCTATCTCGTAATTTCAAACGCCTTTTCCTCGTTTATCAACGGCGTTAGCTACGACCTTAAATTCTATATTGAAGCCGACGAGGAGACTCGCAGGATGAGAATTATCGAGCGCGGGGGAGAATCTGAATGGGAAAAATATGTAAATGAGGAGCTTCCTTGCGAGAACGAATATATTAAAGAAAACGAGCCGTCTTTACAGTGCGACCTTGTTATAAGAACTTAAAAAAGCTGCTATCCAAAATGGATAGCAGCTTTTTTGTTTTATTACTTAAACTGTTTTTTATACGGTGTGTCTTTTTTGCCTGCGCCGTTTTTCTTTGCGATTTTTCGTATTATCAGAGCGATCAATGCGCTAGTTAGATAGAAAAGTGAAAAAGCAACGATTATTCCGAACGGATTGCTCTTTTGCCCAATGAAGCAAAAGGAAGCAATAACATTCAGTACGAAGATAACGTAATGAAGAAAATGCGCAAGGGAGAAGGATAGGTCCTTGACCTTGAACAGCTGATTTGACCAGCTTAGTATCAGCGAGAAGACGAAGAACTGAATGAGCGCAATAAGGGTGAGCGCAAAGGGGCTGTCAAAATCTAATATCTCGTATAAAAACGAGAACAGGAAGCAGAGCGCAGTGCAGATTGTGCAGGCGGGGTATAGTATGTCTTTTGTGAATTTTTTGAAGCTTTCCAAAATTTGCCTCCGAATAATTTATAGTTACATTATACAACAGTCGGAAAGCAATTTCAAGCGGTTTTCGAATTTAATCGGGAATGTCGGGAATTATTATGTTTTTTTGTGCTACACGGTCCTTTCCGTTTACAGAAACGATCACGTTCATTCTGTTTTGGGAAAGAAATTTTATTATCTCATAACAGTCGATCCAAATCTGATTTGTTCCGTCCTTCTGGCTTTGGTCGAAAATCAGCTGTATTCCAAAATGAAGATGCGGCGTTTTGAGATTGTTTACGTTCTCCTTGGCGCTGTAACCGGTCATACCGAGATAGCCGATAACTTGCCCTGCAATGACTATATCACCGACCTCAAGATCTGTGATATAAGGGTGATCCTTTCTTAAATGTGCATAGTAATAATAACGCTCATTATCAAAGGAACGGATGCCGATGCGCCAGCCGCCGTATTGATTCCAGCCGAGAGCTTCAACGTAACCGCTTTCGGTTGCGATAATCGGAGTTCCGACCGAGCCGATAAGATCGTGCCCCAAGTGCTTTCGGGTAAATCCGTAGCTCCTACTGTTGCCGAAATCATCCGAATGAGTATAGTTATATCCCTTTGCTATCGGTGAAAAAGCTCGTAGGCCGTAATACTGCTTACCGTCGACATAAAATTCGCCTACATATTCGCTCAAAACCGCACCGTAGGCCTGGAGATAATATGGATAATAATTCAATGACGCCCCTATTGAATCAATACTTTCTCCGTTTTTTATTCGGTTGTAAAGGGCGGTAATATCCGATTTCTTATAGTATTTAAATTCGCCGCCGTATTTTGCGCCGAGATAAGATAAAAGCTCGACAAAATCGGCTTTATAGCCGTTCTGATAGGCGTCGAGAGAGATGTCAAGGGCATCGTTCATTGCTTCGGAAGTGACCTTGAAATCAACCCATTTTATGTATTCGCCGCTTGTTTTACGGTATATTTCCTCGTTACTAAGAAGCCGAGCCACGCTTATCATGAGTATTGCCGCGGCAATCAAAAATGCTCCGAAGCGGAGTTTTCTTTTTACCATAGATACCACCAAAAAAAGAATATTCATTTTTATGTATATGAAAAAAGCGCTCTCGTTATTCGGAATTACAAAGCGAATATGATATATTAATATATATAAGATGTAATTTTTTAACTTAAATACCCTAATTCCGTTGACAAAATAAAGAAAAAAAGGTATAATGTATAATTGCAGTAATAGTAGTGTATATACTGTATATTCACACAAAATTTTCTTGAAAAGGAACAGTTATGGAAAGACGTAAGGCCCGCGAGGCGGTAATGGAGCTTCTGTTTGAAAAGGAGTTCAATTTGGATTTGACGGCAGAGGAGAGCTACCGTTTGGCAGAGGAGAGCAGAGAGCTTGAAAATGACAAGTATCTGACCGAGACATATTTCGGCGTGCTTGATAATTTGACGGTTATTGATGATATAATTTCCCGTCACGCTATTGGTTGGAAGACAAATCGAATGAGCAAGGTCTCGCTTTCTGTTATGAGAATTGCGGTTTATGAAATGAAGTTTACCGATGTTCCTTTCAGCGTTTCGATAAACGAGGCCATTGAGCTTTCAAAGAAGTTTGACGATGATAAGGCGCCTGCATTTGTTAACGGTGTGCTTAATGCTGTTGCTGAGCAGCTCGGTCTTAAATAATTATGACTTGTCTTGGTATTGATACAAGCAATTATACGACCTCGATTGCTACTTCGATTGACGGAAGGATTGACGCAAATATAAGAATGCTGCTTACGGTCTCCGAGGGAGAGCGTGGGCTTCGTCAGAGTGATGCTGTTTTTCAGCATACCGTGAATTTGCCAAAGGCATTTGAGCAGCTTGGTAAAATATCGCCGACTGCTGTTGGCGTATCGGCAACGCCGAGAGATGTTGACGGCTCATATATGCCGTGCTTCCTTTCAGGAATAGCAGCAGCAACTGCGGTTGCGGCGACTCACGGTGTTCCGCTTTATCGCTTCAGCCATCAGGCAGGTCACATTGCGGCGGCGCTTTATTCCTGCCGCCGTGAGGAGCTTCACCGCTCTAAATTTCTTGCCTTTCATGTTTCCGGCGGCACGACCGAGCTTGCCTTTGTTGATAACGGAAAGATAACGCTTCTCGGCGGCACGAAGGATATTTCCTGCGGAAAGGCTATTGACAGAATTGGCGTAATGATGGGCCTTAAGTTCCCATGCGGTAAGGCGCTTGACGAGCTTTCCTCTGATCCTTCAAGCGTTAAGCCAGGCAAGCTATCCGTCAGCGGCCATGACTTCAATTTATCAGGTCTTGAAAACAGAGCCGAAAAGCTATTTCATGACGGTGCTGAAAAGAGCTATATTGCCGACTTCGTTCTTTCTCATATTACCGCCGTGCTGATTAAGCTGACGGAAAATGCTCTTAATGAATTCGGCAACCTCCCCGTAATTTATGCGGGCGGTGTAATGAGTAACAGATATATTAGCAAAACATTAACCGAGCGCTTTGGCGGACTATTTGCTGAAAGCCAATATTCCTGCGACAATGCTGCGGGAATCGCTCGGCTTACCGAACTAAAACTAAACGGAGAGATTTAAAATGCCCGATGAATCGAGGATACTGACCGTCACAGGCTTAAATGAATATGTTAAGATGCTGATAGAGGGCAACCCCGTTTTATCAAACGTCTACGTTCGAGGGGAGATTTCAAATCTCAATCGACATTCCTCGGGACACTATTATTTTTCCCTCAAGGACGAGGGGGGCAGAGTCTCGGCGGTAATGTTCAAAAGCGCGGTCGTAAAGCTTAAATTCCGCCCCGAAAACGGAATGAAGGTCGTTCTTCACGGACGAGTATCTGTTTACTCGCGTGACGGTGCCTATCAGCTTTATGCAAGCTCTCTTGAGCCTGACGGTATAGGTGCTTTGACTCTCGCTTACGAGCAGCTTAAAAGAAAGCTCGAAGCGGAGGGACTGTTCAGAAGTGACTTGAAGAAAGCACTTCCGAAAATCCCGTCGGCGGTCGGTATAATTACATCGCCGACAGGTGCTGCTGTCAGAGATATAATCAACGTCAGCACAAGGCGTTTTCCCTTTGCGAAGCTTGTTCTTTTCCCGGCGCTAGTTCAGGGTGATGGCGCCGAGGCTGATCTGATTCGGGGAATTAAGTATTTTAACGATTCAAAAAGCGTTGATGTTATAATAATCGGTCGAGGCGGCGGCTCTATTGAGGATCTTTGGGCGTTTAACGGCGAGGCGCTTGCGCGAGAAATATTCAAGTGTGAGATTCCTGTTATATCGGCAGTAGGTCACGAAACTGATTTTACGATATGTGATTTCGTATCCGACAAGCGTGCTCCAACCCCCTCGGCAGCGGCTGAGCTTGCACTACCCGACAGTAATGAGCTTAAAAGAAAATTCGGAAACGTAGTTTCCCGTATGTATGCGTTAATTGACACTAAGCTCAAAAGCAGAAGGCAGATATTAAAGCTGCTTTCCGAGAGACGTGCATTGACAAAGCCCTCTGCCTATATTGATGACAGGCGAATGTCGCTTATGTCGCTTTCGGGAGAGCTTGAAGGTGCGATGGGGCGTAGGCTAACATCTGAAAAACAGAAGCTCGCACGGCTTTCGTCGGTGCTCGAAGCAGTTAGTCCCTTAAAGGTAATCTCAAAGGGCTATTCTGCTGTGTTTAAAGACGATGGAAAGCTTGTTAAGAGCGTTGACGATCTTGAACTTGATGAGGCTGTCTCCTTTAAGCTGACTGACGGAAGCATCAATGCGAGAGTAGTTTCAAAAAACAAAACGTGAGGCTAATATGGAAAAGAAGGATATAAAGTTTGAAGAGGCGCTTTCTCGTCTCGAAGAAATTGTAAGAGATCTTGAAGGCGGCACGGCTGAGCTTGACCGTTCACTCGATATGTTTGAGGAGGGCGTTTCGCTCGTTAAGATCTGCTCAACCAAGCTCGATGAGGCAGAGAAGAGAATCAATATTCTTGTGAACAACGGCGAAGGTGGATACGATGAAAAACCTTTTAACGACAATTAAGGATAACGCTGAAATTATCGGCGCTGAAATCGATAAATACCTATCGGGCAGTATTCCCGAAATTTCTGTTCTTACCGATTCTATGAAATACAGCGCATCCTCGGGCGGCAAGAGAATCAGACCTTTTCTTACTCTTGAGGTGGCAAAGATGCTCGGCGGAAGTATGGAAGCCTCGCTTCCTTATGCTTGCGCTATCGAGATGATTCATACTTATTCGCTGATTCACGACGATCTTCCTTGCATGGATGATGACGTGACAAGACGCGGAAAGCCGACAAATCACGTTGTATTCGGAGAAGCCAATGCGCTTCTTGCCGGCGATGCGCTTCTGACAAAGGCGTTTGAGGTAGCGGCATCAAACGATCATGTTTCGCCCGAAAACAAGGTTTCAGCAGTTTTGCTCCTTACTCAAAATTCCGGTGCTGACGGAATGATAGGCGGTCAGGTTCTTGACCTTGCAGGCGAAAAGGAAGTCCTTGACGAAGCAACGCATCTTACTATGAACCGTATGAAAACAGGATGCCTTATTCGTACCGCAGCGCTTCTCGGTGCTATTTCTGCAGGTTACGGTAAGGGTAGTAACGAATATTCCGATATTCTTAAATATTCTGAAAATATCGGACTTGCTTTCCAAATTGAGGATGATATTCTCGATATGGGTACCGAGGACAATA
This sequence comes from Eubacteriales bacterium, assembly GCA_045593985.1. Lineage (GTDB taxonomy): Bacteria > Bacillota > Clostridia > Oscillospirales > CAG-272 > Colimorpha_A. The sequence goes on along the minus strand of JAZNXR010000021.1, from coordinate 4,397 downwards.
AAACGACCTTCCTTTCCTTCATGTCGAAGGAGGATGCGATAAAGAAGATCGACGAGCTGACAAGTGAAGCGATTTCGGTTATTTCAAAATACGAGGGAAGCGAAACCCTGATCGAGTTTGCAAAATATCTCTCGACAAGAGAAGTCTGATATGCGCCTCGACAGGTTTTTAACCGAAAACGGCTACGTCGAATCCCGCACACAAGCGAAGAATCTTATTGAGTGCGGAGCGGTTACCGTTAACGGAAGCCCCGTAATGAAGCCTTCGTTTGACGTAAGCGACGGTGACGAAATCAACTGCAAAAGCGAGCTTATTTGTCCGTACGTAAGCCGAGGCGGTCTTAAGCTTGAGGGGGCTCTTTCTGAGTTTTCTATTGATCCGACCGGTGCAATTTGTCTTGATATCGGCGCTTCGTCGGGCGGTTTTACCGATTGTCTTCTTAAAAACGGAGCAAGCAAGGTTTATGCCGTTGATTCGGGAAGCGGTCAGCTTCATTCAAGTTTGCGCTCGGATTGCCGTGTGATTTCACTTGAAAATGTAAACGCCCGTTATCTGTCGGAAAAGGATATTCCCGAAAAGATAGATATAGCGGTAATGGACGTTTCCTTTATTTCGCAAACGAAGCTTTATCCTACACTCGTTCCTCTGCTTAAAAACGGTGGTATTTTGATCTCTCTTATAAAGCCGCAGTTTGAGGTTGGACGTAGCGGTGTCGGTAAGGGCGGAATTGTCAGAGATGATAAAAAGCGTAAGGAAGCCGTTGAATTCGTAATCGAAGCTGCTGCTTCTTACGGATTAACAAATATTAAAACGATGGTTTCTCCGATTAAAGGCGGAGACGGTAATACTGAATTTTTAGCATATTTTGTTGTGGAAAGGAGAGACGAGCTTGAAGATTGAGGTTTCAACGACTGTACTTAAGGATCCGAATCTTAAATATACGGCAGAGGTTGTCGGTCTTTTGAAAAATCGAGGCGATGAGATCTGGCTTGACTGCGATATTGATGCTTCCTTTGAAGGCGTTAATTCAGGCTGTGCTCAAGATCCCGACATGATAATCGTTCTCGGCGGTGACGGCTTGATTATGCGCGCCGCACGTCGCGGAGCGATCATAGGCGTTCCGATACTTGGTATCGACCTTGGGCGTGTCGGATATCTTGCCGAGCTTGCGCCTTCCGATTTAGACGGACTTAATTCGGTTTTAAACGGAGATTATTATATCGAGGAGCGTGCGCTTCTTGAAGCAACAACAGTTAAGAACGGCGTTAGCACCGACCGACCTATGGCAGCAATTAACGATGTCGTGCTTTCGCACGGAACTCTGTCTCATTTGCTTGAAACGGAGGTTTTCTGTGACGGAAGCTCGCTCGGACGATATCGCTCGGACGGATTTATCGTTGCTACTCCTACCGGATCGACTGCGTATTCGCTTTCTGCGGGCGGCCCGGTTCTTTCTCCAAAGCTTGAGGGAATATGCCTGACTCCAATTTGTCCGCATTCCCTTACCGCAAGACCGATAATCGTGCCTGCGGATTCTAAAATCGAAATTAAATATCTGTCTCCGTCAACTGCTTTTTCTCACCTGACGGTAGACGGCAATAAGGCTGATATGCTTTCGTGCGGCGATTCGGTAACGGTTCGACGCTCATCCTTGAGTGCAAAGTTCATTCGACTGAACGTCAAGCGTGAAATCAGCTTCTACGATATACTTAGAGAAAAAATGTCTGATATGTGATTGAGGAAATTAACATGAAGTATAAGAGACACAATAAAATCATCGAAATTATAACCGAATACGATATCGAAACGCAGGACGAGCTTATAAGCAAGCTCCGTGAATCGGGCTTCGACGTAACTCAGGCTACGGTCTCCCGTGATATTCGTTCGCTGAAGCTCGTTAAGGTGTCAACTCCCGATCACCGCTATAAATATGCGCTTTCGCCCCGTGACGATATTCATATTTCGGCAAAGTACCGTAACATTATCAAGGAAACGATTATCAAGGTTGATTTTGCCAACAACTTCGTTGTTCTTCGCACTTATGCGGGTATGGCGCAGGCAGCCGCTGCAGCAATTGACGGTATGGGCTGGAGCGAGCTTGTCGGAACGATTGCCGGTGACGACACAATATTCGTTATGATGCGTGACAATACGGGCGCAATTGAATTTTCGGAAAAACTTAAACAGATAACGAGAGGAAACTGATGTTATCATCACTTCACATTGAAAATATCGCCGTCATTAAGCACGCTGACATTGATTTTGAAAGCGGATTTCAGGTTTTGACTGGTGAAACGGGTGCCGGCAAGAGTATTCTTATCGACTGCATCAACCTTCTTCTCGGCATGAAGCCGAGCAAGGAGCTTATCCGAAACGGCGAAACGAAAGCAACTGTCTCCGGTTTGTTTACCGACATTGATGCTCCGCTTTCGAGACTCCCCTCGGAGCTTGATGTTTCGCCTGATGAGGACGGATGCATTCTTTTGACTCGCACCTTTGATATTGACGGCAAGTCCCAGACGAAGCTTAACGGAAGAACGATTCCCGTCTCGCTTCAAAAGGAGATAATGCTGTATTTGATCAATATTCACGGTCAGAATGACAATAGAATTCTTATGTCGCTTTCGGCACAGCTCTCCTATCTTGACGGTTATGCGAACAATAATGAGCTTTTGAACGATTATTCGCTTGCCTACGAGGCGCTTGAGGCGTGCCGAAAGAAGATGCTTTCGCTTAAGCGTGACGAGAGAGAAAAGGCAAGAATAATTGAGCTGCTGCGATATCAGGTAACGGAAATTGATGAAGCAAAGCTTAAGATCGGCGAGGAAGAGGAGCTTATAAAGCGCCGCGAAAAGGTAAAGAATGCCGAAAAGATTTTAAAGCAGGCTAGACTTATTACAAAGGCGCTTTACCGTGGCGAGAAGGTGCTTCCCGCATACGAGCTTCTTAAAAAGTCTGTTTCTGCTCTTGAGAGCATCAGTGAGTATGTTACTAATGCCGACGAGTATATTGAGAAGCTCAAGAATATGATGTTTGAGCTTGAAGAAATCGGGCTTACGGTTGCTGATATTGCCGAAAGCGATTATGATGATCCCGATAGCGAGCTTGACGAGATTGAAAACAGGCTCGATATGATCTCAATGCTTGAAAAGAAGTATGGAACCGATATTGAGGAAATACTTGCTTTCCGTGAGAGAGCCGCATCCGAGCTTAAGGAAATCGAAATCGCAGACGATCTTCTTGACGAGCTCCGAATCGAATATTCGGCCCTTAAAAAGAAGGCGATAGAAATTGCATCGCTCCTGACCGAAAGAAGAACCAAGGCTGCTCAAACGCTTGAAGAGTCGGTTGTAAGCGAGCTGTCTTATCTTGAAATGCCCAAGGTTCGCTTTAAGGTTGATATTAAGCCGAGCCTTGACGAAAACGGCAAGACCAAGCTTATTAAGCAGGGAGCTGATACGGTTGAATTTCTCTTGTCAGCTAACCCCGGTGAGCCTCTTAAGCCGCTTTCCAAGATCGCATCGGGCGGCGAGCTGTCGAGAATCATGCTTGCTCTTAAGAACATAAATTCCTATGGCACCGAGGGCGAGACACTGATATTCGATGAAATTGATACAGGCGTTTCGGGAAAGACCTCACAGAAGATCGGAATTCGACTTCGTGCGCTCGCTGAAAAAAACCAGGTTATTTGCGTTACTCATTCGGCGCAGATCGCCTCCGAGGCGCACGAGCACTACCTGATTAGAAAACAGGAAATAGACGGTAGGGTTGAAACCACCGTTACTCCTCTTGATAGAGAGGGAAGAATAAACGAGCTGGCCCGCATAATGGGTGGCGTAAATATTACAGATAAACTGATTCAGTCTGCAGCAGAAATGCTTGACAATGCAGGACGACAGTAAGAAAGGAAAAAGAAAAATGACACTTTATGATGAACTTGTTGCAAGAGGTCTTATCGCTCAGGTAACTAATGAGGATGAGATCAAAACTATGATTAACGAGGGTAAGGCTACCTTCTATATTGGCTTCGATCCGACAGCGGATTCGCTGCACGTCGGACACTTTATGGCGCTTTGCCTGATGAAACGCCTTCAGAGCGCAGGAAACCGTCCTATCGCCCTTATCGGCGGAGGCACTGCTATGATCGGTGATCCCTCGGGCAGAACCGATATGCGCTCAATGATGACGAGAGAGACGATCCAGCATAACTGCGACTGCTTCAAGAAGCAGATGGAACGTTTCATCGAATTCGGTGAAGGCAAGGCACAGATGGTCAACAATGCCGACTGGCTTCTGGACCTCAACTATGTTGACGTCCTCCGTGAGGTGGGTGCCTGCTTTTCCGTAAACAACATGCTCCGCGCCGAGTGCTATAAGCAGCGCATGGAAAAGGGTCT
>JAZNXR010000020.1:0-2249 GCA_045593985.1 Eubacteriales bacterium | reverse complement strand
TCGGAAAGCGACTTCTGCGGATTCCTTTCCTATCTATCACTAAATTATCCCGACTATATTCCCCTCGGAATATACGAAGAAATATAACCCCGTCGGCGGAGCCGACAAAAGGAGAACACTGTAAATGGCAATCGAAACCCTGAAAAACGAACTCAAAAAATGGCTTGAAAGCGACAAGGTCAGCCCTGAAATGAAAGCAGAGCTGATAGAAATAGCAGATAACGAAGAAGAATTAAAGCTTCGCTTTTCTTCTCCTCTTTCCTTCGGTACCGCAGGACTTCGCGGCACGATGGCTGCAGGAATCGGAAAAATGAATATTTATACCGTAGCGCAGGCAACGAAGGGGCTTGCCGATTATATCATGTCACAAGGCGGCGGCAAGGTCGCAATCGCCTTCGATACAAGAATAAATTCGGAGCTTTTCGCAAAAGTCTCGGCAGAGGTACTCGCATATAACGGAATTCCGTCATACATCTTCGACGGCCCTCGCCCTACTCCCGAGCTTTCCTTTACACTGCGTGAGCTTGGCTGTATCGCAGGAATAAATATAACCGCTTCCCATAATCCGAAGGAATATAACGGCTACAAGGTCTATTGGTCTGACGGCGCACAAATCGGCGGCGCCGAGGCAAGCGCAATTTCGGAAAACATCTCAAAGTGCGATATTTTCTCGGTTGAAGCAATGTCCTTTGTCGAAGGCATTAAAAACGGACTGATCACCGTAATCGGTTACGAGCTTGACGAAAAATATATCGAAAACGTCCTTGGCGAGCGTGTAAACCCCGACACGATCAAGGAGCAGAGCGATATGACGATAGTCTATACACCTCTGCACGGTGCAGGCTATAAGCTCGTCCCCGAGGTGCTTCGCCGCGCAGGACTTAAAAACGTAATTACCGTTCCCGAGCAGGGAACGCCGAACGGCGAATTTCCGACAGTTCGCTTCCCGAACCCCGAATTTCCCGAAGCCTTCGAGCTTGGTAAAAAGCTCGCTATTGAGAACGGCTGCGACTTCATAATCGCTACCGATCCCGATGCAGACAGAATGGGCATCACCATCCGTAACGGTGACGGTTATCTCTCCCTCACGGGAAACCAGGTCGGTTGCCTCCTTCTCGACTATATAATCACTGCATACCGTGAAAACGGCGGCATCCCGTCCGACGCTTATGCGGTAAAGAGCATCGTAAGCACAGAGCTTGCAAGCATAATCTGTAAGGAAAACGGCGTGAAGATGCACGACGTTCTCACAGGCTTCAAGTATATAGGAGAGGTCATAAAGAACCACGAAAAAATGGGCTTCGGTACGTACCTGATCGGATTTGAAGAAAGCTACGGCTACCTCAAGGGGACCTATGCACGTGATAAGGATGCAGTCGTTGCAACGCTTCTCGTAACCGAAATGGCAGCCTATTACAGAAGCAAGGGAATGACGCTCAAAAACGCTCTCGATTCCCTCTACGAGCGCTACGGTAACTATGACGAATCGGGCTGCTCGTTCTACTTCGAAGGCTCTGACAGAAAAGAAAAGATGGCAGAAATGATGTCGAAGCTCCGTGTAAGCGCTCCGAAAATGATAGCAGGCGAAGCCGTTACGTCAGTAAGAGACTACCTCAACGGCACGATAACCGATATCGCAAGCGGCAAAACCGAACAAACAGGGCTTCCCAAATCAAACGTCCTCTACTATACGACCGAAAATTGCGTTTTCGTCATTCGCCCCTCCGGCACCGAGCCTAAAATCAAGCTCTATTTCATGGCAAAAGGAACGTCACATTCAAGTGTCAAGGAACGTCTCTCCCTCTGCCGCGAAGATGCAGAAAAACTCATAAAGGCATAAAAATTCCCGTCACGCGCAAACCGTGACGGGTTTTCCTTTTCTCTCGGTAAAAATTCGTCGCCGCCCACACATCATCAGTTTGCTCCTTCGTCGCAGACAACTTCCTCTCAGGGGAAGGTATACCCCCCGATGCTTCGCCACGTTGTTTGTAGAAGGCGCCGCGCCCTACCAAATAACGCGGAGTAACAATTAAACGTCACAAAGCTTCCTGAATCGAAAGGGGATTCCAAAGGGGAAAACGTGCGCAGAATTTTGCCTTTGCAAAATTCAAACCGGTTGTCCCCTTGGCGCAGTTTCTTTTGCGAGCTTTTCTTTGTGCGAGCAAAGAAAAGCGAAAAAAACTTACACGGCAAAGAAATGCGAAAAAACTTCCAAAATCAAAATATAATCCCACAAAAACAAAATAACC
>JAZNXR010000019.1:0-6393 GCA_045593985.1 Eubacteriales bacterium | reverse complement strand
ATGGGCCACCGTGGATGCCGTCTCGCTGTTACCTACCCCGAGATCGCAAAGATGCAGACCTCCGCTGTTATCCGTGCTGCTATCAACGTTAAGAAGGCACACGCTGACTGGAACGTTAAGCCCGAGATCATGATTCCTCTCGTAGGCGACGTTAAGGAGCTTAAGTACGTTAAGAGCGTTGTCGTTGCTACCGCTGATGCTGAGATCAAGGCAGCAGGCGTAGAGCTCGAGTACGAGGTTGGTACTATGATCGAGATCCCGAGAGCATGCCTCACCGCTGATGAGATCGCTGCTAACGCAGACTTCTTCTGCTTCGGTACTAACGACCTTACTCAGATGACCTACGGCTTCTCCCGTGATGACGCCGGTAAGTTCCTCAACGCTTACTACGATGCAAACCTCTCCGAGAACGATCCATTTGCTAAGCTCGACACCACCGGTGTTGGTAAGCTCATGAATATGGCTGTTACCCTTGGCCGTCCCGTTAATCCCAACCTCCACGTTGGTATCTGCGGCGAGCACGGTGGTGACCCCACATCCGTTGAGTTCTGCCACAACATTGGCCTTGACTACGTATCCTGCTCTCCCTTCAGAGTACCGATCGCACGTCTTGCTGCTGCACAGGCCGCTATTAAGTCTAAGTAATTAGGTCTATAAGCAAAATTAATCGCCCTGCCGAGAAATCGGCAGGGCGATTTTGTATGTATGGGATTCTTTAGGAACTAAGCGACTTAAGTGATAACGTCTGTGCCTCTTGAACGTCATAATCGTTTAACAAAGTATGGAACTTGGGATTTTGAGCCAGGAGATCTGCCCTTTTGATTGCAAAGAGCAATTTTAGCTCATCAGCGGTAAATTTCGACACGATATCTTTTAGTTCTTCTTGTGTGAGCTTTGCGAAATTGATATCGTGATAATAAATTAATTTTGATACGGTGGCGGATAACGAGGCGTCAATTTGATATTTTGACGCAAATTTATCGAAGATTTCCTTTGATTTTTCCCAGTGACCGAAGAAATGCCCTATTCCCTGTTCATCTGCGTGATAAACATAGGGTTTGCCGACGTCATGAAAGAGCGCCGCAAGTCTTGCGGTCAGATTTTCGGGCACGTTTTCAAGAACCTTTAGAATATGCTCGTAGACGTCGTATATATGCCAGGGATTGTTTTGATTGAAGCCCTTGCAGATTGCTAATTCCGGGATAACTTTAAATACGTATTCCTCGTTAGCTTTAATCAATGAACTCGGATCGTCTGACGAGAGAATTTGCATCAAAAGTTCAATGCTCATATTTAATCTCCTAATTTGTAGAAGTGCTGCGCCATTGCATAAGTAGTGTATTTATCGTTAGTTTCCTGCAAAATAATACCAACACATACGTGAGTATACTCTGTATGCATTATATTCGCTCTATGCGCCGGGGACTCCATAAGAGCCTTTACGATTTTTTCGGCTGTAGTAAAGGATCTTGCAAGATTTTCCCCCATTAGCTTTATTCGTTCATCTGATGCCCCATCATATACAGTGTGCCATTCGCCGCCGATTGGTCGGTAATGCGACCAAAGCTCGAGACATTCATTTGCTCTTATTACAACCTTGTTATAATGAGCGTAATAGACCTGAAGAGGAGGTAGATTTTCCTCTGCGCGCTCCTCATTCATCAGCCCAATTACTTTTAATTCGAGGCTTTTATAAGGACGTTCACTGTCATTCGGCTCGCTCTGAGTCTGTTGCGGAGCCTGATCAGAAACCGACTTTGATACAAAATGCTTTATAACAAAGAAGGAACTGACAACGAATAATATTGAGAATGAGATTATTAATATTTTTCTCATGAGTCCTCCTTGGTAAGTGCATTTAAAAAGTCAAAGAGAGTTTAGCATAGATAAGATTGTTTGTCAAGATTTATAAATGCTTTCACGATGAATTGCATCAGGCAAATTTTAGATAAATTGATTAAAAATGAAGAGGTTTTCGTATTGATTTGATAAATAATATATGATATAATGAAGATAACAAATGCCTTGAAAGGAAATAACATGAAAGTCGTTATAGCAATTGATTCTTTTAAAGGAAGCTTGACATCATTACAGGCAGGCAATGCTGTTAAGGACGCAATTTTGAGAATAAGCAGCGATGTTGACGTGCTTGTTAAGCCCCTTGCCGACGGCGGCGAAGGAACAGTAAACGCATTATCGTCAGGATATAATTCTGAAATTATTGATCTTCCGGTTTGCGGCCCTACTTGCAGGACTGTTTCTGCGTCGTACTGCATTTTGAATGATACAAATACCGCTGTTATTGAAATGGCCGCAGCTGCGGGAATTACCTTAGTAAGCGGCAGCGAGAGAAATCCGCTTAATACCACAACCTATGGAGTTGGCGAGATAATTAAGGACGCAATTAATCGCGGTGTGCGCCGTTTTATTGTAGGAATCGGCGGAAGTGCAACTAATGACGGCGGCGTCGGAATGTTAAGCGCGCTTGGTTATGAATTTCTTGATTCAGAAGGCAAGCCGATCGAATTGGGCGCTAAAGGCCTGCGAAGCTTAGCCTCGATTAAAACAAATTCTGTTATTCCCGAGCTTAAGGACTGTGAATTCCGCATCGCTTGTGACGTCACGAATCCGCTTTGCGGCGAAAATGGCTGCAGCAGCGTTTTCGGTCCTCAAAAGGGTGCAACGCCCGAAATGATACCGGAGCTTGATGCTTGGTTAAACAACTATGCACAAATAGCAAAAAGCGTTTCAAAAACGGCTGACGAGAATTATCCCGGTGTAGGCGCTGCTGGTGGTTTGGGCTTTGCTTTTATGGCATTTACAAATGCGAAGCTCGAGTCGGGCATCCGCATCATTCTCGAAGAAACAAAGCTTGAAGAATACATAAAGGACGCAGATATAGTTGTAGTCGGAGAGGGACGTCTTGACGAGCAAACAGTTATGGGCAAGGCTCCAATCGGCGTTGCAAGGCTCGCAAAGAAATACGGCAAAAGAGTCATCGGTTTTTCCGGATGTGTAACCGAAAATGCAGAGGTCTGCAATAAGCACGGCATTGATGCATTCTTCCCCATTCTTCGCACCGTTGTAACCCTTGAGGAAGCACTCAATCCCGAAATTGCCTACAAAAATATGACGGCAACTGCGTATCAAGTATTCAGATTACTAATTGGAGATAAATGATGAAGCAAGTATTTTTTCATTACGGCAAAGAAAGAATTTCTCATGCATTCAACGATAACGAGCTGATTTCGGTTCTTGAGTCGGGAATTAACGAGTACAAGCCGAGCCTATCAGGCGCTGACCTGGTCGAAAAAGCAATAAGCTCACCCATCGGCTCAAAGCCGTTAAATGAGCTTGCAAAGGGCAAAAATAATGTCGTAATTATCGCAAGCGACCATACTCGACCTGTTCCAAGCAAGCTGATAATCCCTGCCATGCTTCGTGAAATTAGAAAAGGCAACCCTTCGGCAGAAATTACAATTCTGATCGCCACAGGCTGTCACCGAGGCACAACAAAAGACGAGCTTATCTCTAAATTTGGCGAAGATATCGTCAGAAATGAGAGAATATGTATTCACGATTGCGATGACAGAGAAAATCTCGTGAATATCGGCACGCTCCCATCCGGAAGTCCCTGCGAAATAAACAGACTTGCCTATGAAGCTGATCTGCTCGTTTCCGAGGGATTTATAGAGCCTCACTTCTTTGCAGGCTTTTCAGGCGGCAGAAAGAGCGTTCTTCCCGGTGTTGCAGGTCGCAGTACCGTTCTTGGAAACCATTGCAGCGAATTTATAGCTGATCCGAATTCGAGGACTGGAATTCTAACTAACAATCCTCTGCATAAAGATATGCTCTGGGCAGCAAAAAAAGCGAAGCTCTCTTTCATAGTCAACGTAATTCTTAATGCCGAAAAGGATGTTATTTATGCTGTTGCAGGCGACGTTGATGAGGCACACATGTCGGGAGTTGATTTTCTGAACTCTCTCTGCCGTGTAAAATCCGCTCCTGCCGATATTGTAATCTCGACAAACGGAGGATATCCGCTCGATCAAAACGTCTATCAAGCCGTCAAAGGCATGACTGCCGCAGAAGCAACGGTAAAGGAAGGCGGAGTAATTATTATGCTCGCCCGTTCTAACGACGGAATCGGCGGAGATCATTTCTATCATCAGCTCGCTGACGAAAAGAACATAGACAAAACTCTCGAGCTGTTTTTATCAAGAGATAAAGGCGAAACAGTCCCCGATCAGTGGCAAACTCAGGTCCTTTTAAGAGTACTTAAGCGTGCCACGGTTATATACGTTTCAGAGGTCAATGATGAGGTTATTTCAGAGCTTCACATGATCCCTTCTTCTTCGCTCGATTCTGCGCTGATTAAGGCAAAGGAAATACTGAGTCTTGACAGCCCGACCATCACCGCAATTCCTGACGGCGTTTCGGTTATTGTCCAGTAATTGTCATTAAACTTTAATTAAGGAGCAAAACATGAAAAATCACTTGCGAATCGCATTTCTTGCATTAAGCATTATGATAGTAGGCGCCTGCCTACTCTTCTCCTCCTGCTCTTCCTTGGCTGATGACGGCATATATTTAGCCTCCTTCTATGCGGACGGCGAGCTTGTTAAACAGGTTGAATTCAAAAAAGGCGATACAGAGCTTACCTTAACACCGTCTGTACCGAAAAAGGATGGCATGGTGGGCGCGTGGGAAACCTACCGTTTAAATAACAAGGACATAAGAATTAATGCCGTTTATGCCGAAAGCTTTGAGATCAAAATAGTCGCAGACGATCCGTATGCATTCACCTTCGATGGTGAAACTACTCAGACTATAACTGAAAAAAATCCTCGTATGAAGCTCGTAACAATTAATGCTAATGACGGTTATGCCATTGATTATTACGAAATCGAGGGAGTCAGATACACAAAGAAAACGATTCTATGGAAGAATATTAACGCCGATACAACGATCGTAGTCCACTCAAAGCACGAGCTCGATGAGCTGCCCGTTATCTGCATAAACACGAATAACGTGCGAATTTCGAGCAAAGAAGATTACACAAAGATGACGTTCGATCTTAAGAATACCGACGATCGTCTTACTGATATTGAAGGCGGAATCCGTCTTCGCGGCAACTCAACGCTTGGATACCCTAAGAAGGCATACAGAATAAAGTTTGATAAGAAGCAGTCTCTTTTCGGCCTTGAAAAAGCAAAGAACTGGGTGCTTTTAGCCGAGTATATTGATCCTTCAAATCTTCACAACCACGCAGCATTAACATTAGCAAGCAGTATGCCCGGCATTGCATTCACGGCAACGCCAATTAAGGTCAACGTTTATCTTAACGGCGCATATCAAGGCATGTATACCCTTTGTGAACAGATTCAGGAGAACAAGGGACGCATGGATATCGAGATGGATGCAATCACGACCGGCATGAAGAAATTCAGCGACTATAACTGGTTTGTCTCGCTCGACTATAATGCCAGATCGGATCCTTCTCTCGTTGAGGACGAAAGTTATATTGCCCTGCCGGGACACGGAAATAAATATTTCGATACAATGTATTTCGAAATAAAATATCCCGAAAAAAAGGATTTCCCGAACGATACACAATATAGATGGTTTGTAGCAGAGCTGAAAGAATACCTCGATGACCTCATAACCGACTTTGAAAATAAAGACGTATCAGAGATCAGAAAAAAGACAAACATCAATTCCCTGATTGATTACGTTATTATAGATGAAATAACAGGTCAAGAGGATCACGACTGCTGGCACAAGTCCTTCAATATCTACTATACAGGAACCTCTAAGAATACTGAAGAAAATAACAAGGTAAATTTCGGCCCGATCTGGGATTATGACTGGTGTCTTAATACTCCTTGGACAAATAAACCGAACGATTACTACGAATTCAACGATAAGATCGAGGTCGAAGGCCCCTTCTACAATGTTGTCTTTGAAGTTGATACCTTCTATAATGCCCTCAAAGCAAGGTATAATAAATATGCAAAGCCCGCAATAGAAAATTATCTGAAAAACTATGATGCACTCGTTGAGGGCATGAAAGAATCTCTCATTAAAAATGCCGAGCTTTGGTATAACGATGTTGAACTTACCGACAAAAACATTAAATTCCTGAAGGATTTTCTTAAGTTCAGATACGATCTTCTTAATTCAGCGTGGGCAGTATAAGAAAACACGGGCGAATTTCGCCCGTGTTTTTTATGCGAAGAAAAAAGCAGGTCATTGACCTGCTTACTTTGGAGCGGGTGATGGGAATCGAACCCACGCAGCCAGCTTGGAAGGCTGGAATTCTACCATTGAACAACACCCGCATTTATCGTACTCAAGCATTATAGCACAAAGGTTTTAATTTGTCAACTCAAA
>JAZNXR010000018.1:0-9249 GCA_045593985.1 Eubacteriales bacterium | reverse complement strand
AAAACAGCAGTAACGTTCGGCGAGCTTATGCTTCGCCTTGCTCCTGAAGGATATCTTCGATTCGTTCAGGCGGAAAAATATCAGGCGACCTTCGGCGGTGCCGAGGCAAACGTGGCGGTATCGCTCGCTAACTACGGTATTCACGCTCAGTTCGTAACAAAGCTCCCGACACACGAGATCGGTCAGTCGGTCGTTAACAGTCTGCGCAAGTTCGGTGTCGATACATCGAAGATAGTTCGCGGCGGCGAGAGAGTTGGCATCTATTACTGCGAAAAGGGTGCTTCCCAGCGCCCGAGCAAGGTCATTTACGACCGCGCGTACAGCGCTATCGCAATGGCTAAAAAGGAGGATTTCGACTGGGATTCCATCCTTGACGGCGCTGAATGGTTCCACTTTACGGGAATCACTCCCGCCCTTTCCGACGATATGGCTGAAATTACTCTTGAAGCTTGCAAGGCGGCAAGAGCAAAGGGAATCACCGTTTCCTGCGAGCTCAACTTCCGTAAGAAGCTCTGGAGCAAGGAAAAGGCAGGAAAGGTAATGGGAGAGATCTGCAAGTACGTTGACGTTTGCATTGCAAACGAGGAGGACGCAAAGGACGTTTTCGGAATCGAAGCTGACGGAAGCGACATCACGGGCGGCAAGCTTGACCGTGACGGTTACATTTCGGTTGCGAAGAAGCTCACCGACCGTTTCGGCTTCAAGGCAGTTGCGATCACTCTCCGTGAGAGCAAGAGCGCAAACGATAACGACTGGTCGGGTATGCTCTATACCGACGGTCAGGCGTATTTCTCGAAGAAGTACAGCATTCATATCGTTGACCGCGTAGGCGGCGGCGACAGCTTCGGCGGTGGCCTCATCTATTCGATGATGAACGGCGCAGAGCCGCAGGCAACGATCGAGTTTGCAATTGCTGCAAGCTGTCTTAAGCACTCGATAGAGGGCGACTACAATCTCGTTTCGGTATCTGAGGTAATGACTCTCGCGGGCGGCGACGCAAGCGGACGAGTACAGAGATGATTATTTCAAACGGGCGGATATAGTCCGCCCGTTTGTCTTGTACGATACGATCCCGCGGTCATCTTGAGCAAAGTCCGCCCGAGATTCCGCCTACGGCGATTTTGCTAAGGCAAAATTTCGACTTCGGACTACGTCCTACGCTCAGAATGACAACGGGCGGACTAAGCCGAAACCCGAAGGGCGAACGGCAGCGCCGTTCGGATCTCGCGGGAATTTTGCATTTATAAAAAGAACTTTACAGGAGAACACTATGAACACCAAAATTTCGAGCTGGATAACTCACAGCTATAATAAGCTCCGCTCCGATTCCGAGGCGGCGTGCACAAAGGAATATACCGTTTATATGGCAAAGGGCGAGACGGAGGGCTGTCAGATCGCTTTCCGTCCCGAAAACGATTGCTCGGTTTCGCTTAAGCTTATTTCGGGCGACGGCTCGCTTCTTTACGAAATGTCCTCGCTTGCTAATAAGCATTTTATCGAGGGCAAGTATTATACCGACTCTACTCCTCCCTATAACGGAGAGGAGATCGCACTCAAGGCGGGGGAAACTACGCCTATCCTCGTCGAATTCAGAACGGACGAAAACACCGAATCGGGCGATCACAAGCTCGTTTTCGAGGCAATATGCGATGGCACGGTTATCGGTAAATACGAGATAACCCTTCACGTCTGGAGCTTCGCACTTCCCGTGGGCAAAACGCTTCAGACCGCAGTAGGTCTGCGCAGATGGCGTATTGAAAGCTTGCACGGATACTGTGATGACGAGCTTTATAAGAAGTATTACGATATGCTTCTCGACCACGGCATCAGCGCTTACGTTCTTCCTTACGATATACTCGATCCGCGCGCTGACGCATATATGTCAGATCCTCGTGTGACCGCTTTCTCGGTACTGTGGGAGGTTGACGATGATAAGCTTCTTCAGTACTATAACAAAATAGTGAGCAATCCCGATTGGACGAAAAAGGCGTTCTTCTATCCGCTTGACGAGCCGGACGATATTGAAAAGCTCGAGGAGCTGAAAAAGAGATGCGAGCGTCTTAAAGCGCTCTGCCCGAAGATCGGACGCACCTCTCCTTACTACACGGATATTCAGATAGGCGAAAACAGCGACCAGGTCGATCATATGTCTGAATATATCAATCTCCATTGTCCGAAGCTCGCTCTTTACGATGACGAGATGTCTTACGGACAGTATTTGAATTACAAGCCCGAAAAGACCTTCTGGCAGAGAATGGACGATCTTATCGCGCGTGGGGACAGAATGTGGACCTACGTTTGTAACGCACCGATCAAGCCCTACGGCGCGCTGTTTGCCGATTATTCGGGAATCTGGCAGAGAGCGATGTTCTGGCAGACCTATGAAAGAAGCGCAACCGGATTCCTTTACTGGTGCTGTAACGCTTGGGATTACCACGGACATAAGATAAATCCTTGGGAAGACCTCTGGAACAGCTGCAAGGGACTCAATCCCGGTGAGGAGCCTGTTCCCGTTTACGGAGAGGGAATCCTCTGCTACCCCGGAATGAAGGTCGGCATCGACGGCCCTGTATCTTCTATAAGAATGAAGATATTCCGTGACGGTATCGAGGACTATGAGCTGTTCGTGCTTGCCGAAAAGCTCCTCGGACGTGACTATGTTATAGGAAAGATAAACGAGGTAACTCCTTCTCTTACCGAGTTTACCTCCGATGTGGACAAGATCGCCTTCGTCAGAAAAGAGATCGGCGAAGCGATTGAAAAAGCGATGTAAATAGAGAAAAGCTCCACCTTCGGGTGGAGCTTTTTAGATAATAGAGAATAAAGAATAGATAATAAATAATAAATAGGGCAGAAAAGTTATGAAGAGAAGCTTTGCCGCGTTGTCTTGCCTTCCCCTTGGGTAGCGAAGCGGCGACGCGGTAGTGAATGACTGCCAGTGGCAGTCAGAGCCGCGGCGTGACCGAGCCGCAGCGAGACAGGGGGACCGCAGACGCTGCGTCTGCGGTGGATGAGGTGTATCCGTCGAAGTCGGCGTTTGGTTTTGAATGTTTCTGATTCGCTCAAAGCCGTTTAATAACGGCAGATACCAATTCTCTGTCCAATGGTGAGAGGCTTCTTATTTTGTCTATAATGGCTTTTTCTTCGGAATTAAGCTGGCAAAATTCCGTCGGCTCGCTTATGCGTTCAACGTTGGTGCGTCCGACGAGGAAATCAACGGACACGTTAAAATAGTCCGCGATGGCGCACAAGGTCTCGATATTCGGCTCGACATCGTGGTTCTCATATTTATTTATTGATTGCTGGCTTACGTTTATAACATCGGCAAGTTGTTGCTGACTCAATCCCGCGCGAGTGCGTAGAAATCTTAAATTGTGTAGCATTCAAAGTCGCTCCTTTCTTATGTTGTCATTTATTATAGTAATGATAACAACTTTCGGAAGTTATGTAAAAAACTTATTATTAGTAGTTGACAACAACTAGAGGTTGTGATACAATGGCTTTATCTTAGTAAAGGAGTTTTGACATGAAAAAACTTTTAGCACTGATAGTGGCATTGTTAATGATGCTTAGCTTTGCCGCTTGCGACGACAATGAAAAGAAATCCGCAGCAACTACACCTGCTGCAACGACGACTACCGGCGGAACGACCGAACCTGACGGAACGACTGAACCTGACGGAACGACGGATCCTAACGGCACTACCGTTCCCGGCGAAACTACCGATCCTGACGGCACTACCGTGCCCGACGGTACTACCGCGCCCGATGAAACGACCACTCCCGACGGCACGACCGCTCCGGACAGCACGACGAAACCCTCGACGACTACCAAGCCGTCGACTACAACGAAGCCCTCGGAAACCGAGCCGCCTGTTGTGACCGATCCCGAGCCCGATCCCGAGGATGAGGAAAAGGTTTATACAGGTTATTCGGGCACAGAGGAAATGAAGGTTACTGTTCTTGACGGTAAGGGTTCCGTTTCGGCTTTCGAAAAGGAAGAGATGCCTGCTGATATGATAGAGCAGCTCGGACTTAACGGAAACGTTATCGGAGTTATGGAGATGCGTATGGAGTTCTCTTCGGCAGTCGTATCGAACGGAATCTTGACGCTTTCCGATGCCGCTCCCAAGGCATACCGTTCGGCATCGTTTGAGGGAACTGCCGCCGAAGAATATATTGCTATTGCAAAGGCGCAGTACAAGGAAATGTACGAAGCAGGACAGATCGAAAAGGCAGAATACGATATGACGATGGCTCTCCTGAACGGAGAAGAGATCGCTATGAGCGACGAGGATTACGGCGCGACCAATATGACCGTGAAGATCAAGCTGAACGACGCGGATATGACCTGTCTCGCCCTCGGCTCATCTCACGAGGATGAGGACGGTGAGTATAGTTGGGAATGCGAATACACCGCTGACGGCAAAGCTACGAAGGAAACGTATTACAATATAGGTAATGACGGTAATTATGACTACGCGGAGGTGACCACCTACTATCCCGACGGAAAGGCGAAAAAGACTTTTGAAGAATACGAGCTTATCGTAGACGAGGAAACCGGAGAATACGAGCTCGGAGCTTTGGAATACAAGAGTGAATACCGCGAGGACGGTACCGAAAAGTTCTGGACAAGATACAATAGCGACGGCTCGTACACCGTTACCGAATACGATGAAAACGGAGAGTTCGTCAAACAAACCATATACGATAAAGACGGTAACGAAATCACCGGAGGTAATATTCCCGGAACAACTCCCGAGGAAGACGAAAAGTTCACCGGAACTCAAACGCGTGAAATGGACGGACTTGTCTTTACGTCCTATATCGTAGAAGGCAAGCTTGTAAATGAGACCGTTACATTTGCTGACGGCACAACGATTACTGTCTTTGGGCTTGACGAGCTTGGAAGAACAATAATTTACTGCGGCTACGGCGTGGGCGCAAATGACGAGCTTGAATCATTATACATAGTCGAGTACACTTACGTTGACGATACGGAGGAAATTGCTGCCGAGAAGTCAACGGAATACAGTGTGCCCGACGGAGAAATTTTGTACGAGAGTTACTGTGAGTATGAATACGATGCCGAAGGTAATGTAATCTGCGTGATCGACTACGATGCCGATGGTAACGTAACTTGGAAGACAGAGTATGAATACGATGCCGAAGGCAACGTAGTCCACGAGATCGACTACACTGCAAATGGCGACGTGGTAAACGATATATCGTATGAATATGAAGAAGACGGCTACTGGGAGATCTATTTCTGGCAATATGAATACGAGCATGGCGGTACCTACAAGAGAAAAGATTGGTATAGCTATGAAACGCGCGAAAGAGATTATTCGTGGGAGTATGGAAGAGGATGGATAGATTCATCCAACGGTAATAGCTTCCTTGTAGAATGGTCGTATACATACGTTGAATATTACACCGGCGGCTATGTTCGCGAATATCAAACAACTTATTACGCTGCAACAACTATTTACGGTGAAAAAGATGCGTTTATGCATTACATTGAGTACCGAGAAGACGGCAGCATGAAGTGCAACTACATGGAATGGATTGACGCCGCAAATAACAATGAATTACTCGGATATATGGGCAACAAGAACAACGAGGACAGCGCGGTATATACCGAAGAATACTATGATCTTAACGAAAACCCCGTTATGATCGGCTGGTATGTTATGGATGGCGATTATGACAACAAATGCGAGACGTGTTACGATTACTGGGATTACTACGAAGACGGTGTCCTTGTAAGAAGAGAAAAATACTATCACTACTCTTATGAAGGCGGCGCATGGTGCGATAACTGGGTTCAGTACGTAACCTATTACGATGCTGACGGTAACGTTACCTCTACTGTCGAATACGATGCTGACGGAAGCATTGTTGGCGAAAACTAATTAAAAAGCATAAAAAATCACGGCTTATGAGCCGTGATTTTTTTATTATGAAGAAGGCGGGACGAGGGCGTTAAAGCTTGGGAAAATGGCTTAAAATTGGGCGTTTTTGTTGACAATGCGGAGGAATATCTTTATAATAAAAGTACAGTACTCTTTTTGGAGGTAACGATGAAAAAGAGATTTTTACGCTTTGTTATGCGCCTGAGCGCAATGCTTCTCGGCGTATGCATGCCGCTCGGAGCGGTTGCACACGCAGCGACCATGCCGCCGAAGCACGCCGACTTTGAAAGCTTGACGGCGCAGACGTACAAAACCGTTTACGATATAGCTCCGTCCAAGGGCGTCGACGGATTCGGCGAAAAGGACAGAGTCGGAATGAAGTTCACAAGAGAGGACAAGTGGGTGTATCTTGACACCTACGAATTCCGCGCAGGAAGCAAGAAGCTCGGCATCTACGTTCCGACAGTAAAGGAAACGCCGACCTTCCGAGCTTACGGTGTTGACGTGGCAAGCGGAGAGACGGTCAATCTTCTTTCTGCGGAGGCAAATCAAAACCTCGTTTATAACTATGTCGGCGAAAGCGACTCGCTTCTCGGCGCTAACAAGTTTAAAAATACGTATATGGAGCATATGGCAGGGGACGTCTTTATTGCTTCGCCATCGAAGAGCTCAAAATTCGTCATTGCCTTTAATGCGCCCGCTGACGGAAGCTATGATTTCACCGAAACGGTGCTTAAGCGTGTTTCTATGAGTGGAACGCCGAAGAAATATTCGGGCGTTACTTATTCGGTCGTTAAGGGAAACGAGGTTATCGCTTCGGTAACTAACGAAAAAACCGAGACGAATGTAAGTGACGAGCAGAAATATACGCTGAGCGGCAAGGTTGATCTTAAAAAGGGCGAGGATCTCTATTTTATAATGGAGGTTGCCGCCGAAAACGAGGCAGAAAAGGGCTTTGCGACAAGACTCAGGGAGCTTAAGATCACTTGCGGCGGCAAGAAGTACGATCTTGACAAATATCCGGGAAACGAAGCAGTCGTGACAACTCGCGGTTATTCCGAGGGGCAGGATCTGTATTTCTGGTACGAGACCTCACTTGACAAGGATCCCAACCAGAAAACGACTGACGCGTTCGGAATGAGAGCGGTTAAGAAAAACGCCGTCCTCACCTTCGTTGCGCCTCGCTCGGGAACATTTGAGATCACGGCAAAGCTTCAGAGAGCTGAAGCGGGCAAGTCGACGGTCAAGATCACTAAAAACGGTGTGACGGTCAAGACCTTTGAGGTCACCGATGCCTTGACAGAGATCAAGCATTCTGTCGTTCTTGATCAGGACGAGACTATAAATCTTGAGCTCGTTTACGATAAAAGCGGCGCGAAGGTATATATGCGCTCGCTCTCGACGGCGATAAAGGCGCTTCATACAGGAGAGCTTGACCGTGAGTATAATAATGACGGTCAGACACCTCTTTACAGCGTTGCCTTTATGTCCGACCTTCATCTTGAGGGTGAAATAATCGGCACCGAGAAGCCGATCAAGCAGAATGTTGTTAATGCGATAGAGTATCTGAAAAACCGCGGCGGAGTCGATGTGGTGCTTCTCGGCGGAGATAATCTCGGAGAGGGGATCTATCATACTAACAATATGAATAAGAGCCCTTGGAATTACGAGAATATCATCTCTACGATAACCTACCTTGACAATTCTCTTGCGGCGGCAACCAAGACAGGAAAAAATATTTTCTACGTCTCGGGTAACCATGACAAGCAGCCTGGCGTTATCGCCGAATGGAAGGATCCGAACGTCAGAATCCACTCGGGAAGCTATACTCATTGGATGCTTGCACGAAGCGGCGGATATTACGATGCGCTTTATATGAAGGATATTACGGGAGATGCGAGCAAGTGCCGCTATCCCGACGAGGTGCTTTGCTACCGTTACAACGTCGGAGGACTTGATTTCATCGGAATAAATCAGTCCTATACGGGAAATGCAAATCCGCTCAGCGAGGATCGTGGTGCGGGACAGCAGATGTATCCGCAGCAGATAATCTGGCTTCGTGAGCAGCTTGAGGAGATCGGTCCCGACAAGACAGTAATGATAACCTGTCACTACAACTTCTCGACCGACGGAGAAAACTATGAATTCCGCGCGCCGGGCAAATACGCCGACCTCGGCGATCCGAGAACGATGCTTATGGAGCTGCTTGAGGAGTATCCGAACGTAATATATACCTACGGTCATATCCATTGGCGTACCGAGGAGGAGACAGCGTTCTATAATTCCTCCGAGCTTATCTGGAACTTTGGTAACAAGACACAGAACGCAGACGGCTCTTATACGACGACGGGATATCATTACATCCACGGAAGCTCGATAAGCAACTCGGCAACCCGTCTTGACCAGACTGGCCCTTACGGCGGAGATACCAATATTTCGCAGATAATGACTCTCGATTTCTATTCCGATCATATTACTATCGAAATAGTAAATGTCGGTAAAATGGAAAACGTCGAGGGCGTAAGAAAAATGACGACCTACACGATCAAGCGTGATATGTCACAGCTTGACGTGTACAGCGGAAAGGAGACCTCGGCAGATACATCGGAGTTTGAAACGATGTCCTCGCCCGGCGAAACGACAACGCCCCCCGATACTACAAGGCCGACTCGTCCGACTCGTCCGATAGTAACTTATGAGGACGAAAATCAGAATGACGGCGGAGCAAGAAAGATAAATCCTCTTGCGATCATAATTCCTGCGGCGGTAGTTGTTGTCGGTGTCGGAACGGTTGTTGCGGTCACGTTTATTAAGAAAAAGAAGAAATGAATATGAATTTTACAGAAATTGCTGAAAACCGGCAGTCATGCCGCAGTTACGATCCCGCAAGGGAAGTCGAAGCCGAAAAGCTGAATAGAATACTTGAATCAGCACGTCTTTCTCCCTCCGCCTGTAACGGTCAGCCGTATTTTATAACGGCCTGCAAGGGCGAAGCGGCGAAAAAGGTCGCAAAGGCAACGCAGGGAATGGGAATGAATAAATTTGCCTCCGATGCGCCTATACTTCTCGTAATATCGGAGATGCCCTACGTTGCGAGCGCCGCGCTCGGCGCAAAGGTCAAGAAGAACGATTACCGTTCGATAGACATCGGTATCGTTGCGGCATATATTACCGCAGAAGCGGCTTGTCAGGGACTCGGAAGCTGTATTCTCGGCTGGTTTGACGATGCGGAAATACGGAAGCTCTGCGATATTGACGGCGCAGTTCGTCTCGTTATCACGCTCGGCTACCCGAAGGAAGGCGATAAGCTCCGAGCAAAGAAACGCAAGGATATG
>JAZNXR010000017.1:0-28685 GCA_045593985.1 Eubacteriales bacterium | reverse complement strand
AAGATAAAAATATCGGGAATAATCTATGTCATCAAACGCAGAACGCTTGATGCATTTAATGCACACAGAGTTATACTTGCTGTTGCTTAATACTTTTAAAAATATATCTCTTTTGGACTCATATATCTCTACTGAGGCAGCGCTGTCTTCTATTTTTCTTTTTTCGCTTCCCAGCGCAAGCCAATCGTACACAACGCAGTCCGCACAATATTCGTTGATATAATCACAAATAACCTGCAAAGCATTGGGGTATAATTCATCGTCCGAGTCCAAGAAAACAACGTAATCACCGACTGCACGCTTCAAACCGAAGCACCTTGTCGCAATTTGTCCCTCATTATGCTTATGGAACACCTTGATGAAATCATGTTTTTGTGAATATTCGTCGCAAATTTTTCCGCTATTGTCGGTGGAACCGTCGTTAATCAAAATCAACTCATAGTTTTGATAAGTCTGGTTTAACACAGACTCTAAACATTCGGCCAAATACTTCTCGGCGTTATACACCGGAACAACTATGCTAAACTCGATTCCTCGATTCATTTTGTATCTCCTGTTGGCCTCGTTATTTGTCCGCATCAATACGCAGTCCTTCCAACGCCAATTCTCTGTGTGCTTCGCACACCAAACAATTGCGCAAAACCAGTTTGTTTTTCGTGCTGTACTTTCGTTTCAAGCAAAACTTTTGAAAACGATGCCCTGAAAGCTTGTTTATTACTTTGAAAAAGAAACTCTTTTGGATTCCGGAAAAAACACTCAAATAAAAATCTCTGCTTTGAACGGCAAATTCTCTGTATTTTTGCT
Source organism: Eubacteriales bacterium (assembly GCA_045593985.1). Lineage (GTDB taxonomy): Bacteria > Bacillota > Clostridia > Oscillospirales > CAG-272 > Colimorpha_A. The sequence goes on along the minus strand of JAZNXR010000017.1, from coordinate 27,881 downwards.
CCACAAACCCATTTTGCTTGATCTGCTCGCTTCTCTCATAAAACGAAGATAATATCTGCTCTTTTTGTTCACCGTCTGCCATAGCAACCTTGTTGCCATTTTTCCGCAATGGTATATATGAGATTGAAAATGAATCATCAAGTTCAATAAGCAAGGCGGTCTGCCAATATTCAACGTCACTGAGGTCGAATAGCAAATTTCCCTGCCCATAGACAATGGTGCCGCCCAAATACTTTTCCTCACAGCCGATACAATGGCTGTGTTGGCACACGATCAGATCCGCTCCCTTTTCAACTATTTTTCTGCATATTTTTCGCAGATTAGGCGACGGATATCTGTAATGCTCCTTGCCTCCGTGATAAAGCACAATAACATAGTCGCACTGTTTTTTCAATTCTTGTACATGATCAAGACTTTCAAGCGGATCAAAAGGATTTGCCCCGGGGGCGGTTTCATTGGCAATGGAAAATTCATGCTCTGCACAAGCATATACGCCAATCCTTTTGCCCTCTCTTTCAATAACGAAAGGCTTTTGAGCGACCTCAAGCGTTGCACCTCCGCCCACGTGTGCGATGTTAGCTTGTTCAAGCGTCTTCACCGTAGAGAAAAAGCCGTCCGTTCCTTGATCCATAATGTGGTTATTTGCAAGCGTAAGCAAATCAACGCCTATTGCCTTAAATCCCGAAATGGTAGCAGTAGGCGCGATAAGCGCCGGTCCGCTTTTTTGTATGGGAGAAGCGGTATCACAAAGCGGAACCTCAAGATTAAAAATTCTGTAGTCGGCTTTTCTTAAAGTTTCAAGCAGTTCTTCTCCAACAAGTGAATGCGCATCGCCCGCACGAAACAATTCATAATTAGAAGCCGTGGGAACAATGTCGGCGCCTATAACAATTCGCATAGAAAACTCCTTTCATCTTCTTTTGAGAAAGCTTTATCCACCCCTTCTCATCCGTGCTTTAGGCGAGAGTCTCAATTAACCGGTAATATTTTTCTCCATTTCAGGCGGCAACTTGATCCACTCGCCAAAAGCATAGTCCCATTCCTCCGGTTCAAAGGGTACAAGCCCGGCAAAATGGTAAAATGTCAACTCCCCGAAATATGTTTTACCGTCGACCTCGTAAAAGTCCACCCTAACATGAGGAATTCCCTTGGACAGCTTCTCGCCAAGCTCCCTCATTTTATCAAATGTCTCGGGCTTTTGTATCTTCTCTTTCGAATTTGGGTGTCCCTGGCGGAAATCAAGGTGCTCGAAGTTTATATCGTAAAAATCAAACTTTACTTCTTCGCCGGCTTTTTGACGTTCCGTAGCAACAAACAGCGCTTTGGCAACGCCGTCAAAACAGAAGAACTTATAGTCACGAAGCTCCCCGGTAGAGGAATCCTCCATATATTCTTCTGCGATTATTCTCGGCTTAACGTCTTTGTATGGCCATTCACGGTACTGGTAATAAAAGCTGTTTTTCAGCGACTTTTTAAGCTTGTCCTTTGCTTTTTCAACATCCAGTTGGGATTTGTCTCGGCAAATAACAAGGCCACCACTATCGTGAGTACACTTCAAGACAAACTGATTCGGTAAGGAATCAAAGTCAATATCTTCAACCCTATCCCAGACTCCGAGCGTCGGGATAATATACTCCTCGCCTATAATCTCGGCAACATATTTTTTTACCTCATACTTATCGACCATAGCTATGTATTCCGGCTTGCGGTCGTAAAGCTTTAGCCACTGGAGCTTTTCGTTAAAGCTTTGCGGAGCATCAAGGCGCAACTTTTTTCCAAAGTTCGCGCGATAAAGCAGCTTCAGATACGCTCTGTCAGACAGCCAATTAAGCCACCCGCGATTTGCCAGAATATTAAATACTCTAAACGGATTTTTAACAAACCGCGCTATTTTCGACTTCGCCATCGGATGAATCAACCTTCTTTTCGTTCAAAATAAACATAATAACTATGGCGGGAACAATGATCATCGTTCTCGTATAATACGTGATGTTCATATAATCGCATACAAGGAACGGAACAAATATAGAAATCAAAAGCGGAACTGCAGAGTCCTTGCGCTTCAACGCCTTTGGAACATTTTTCAGAGTCCATAGCGAGGTGCTGTAATATACGATAGTTCCGATCCAGCCCACCGAGAACAACAGCTCAACGTAATTACAGTGCGAATAGGAGTTATACGCCTCCGGCATCGTTCGGAAACAGTCGATTCCGTGCCCCCAAATCGGGCTGTTCTGCGCTTCCTTCCATGCGTACTCTATATAGTGGGCACGTGTTTGCAGGGAGTCCTCAACATAATCCATTCCTCGCAAATACGCAATCAGCGGTGCGACTCGATATCCGATCGTATTATACAAAAACGGTACGTTTATCAGCAGCATCAAAGCAATAAAAGCGAATACTCCGAAAACCACCGTATATTTGAAAATGCTTTTAGGTCTTCTGAGCAGAAACAGCACATAGATACCGATAACAACGATAATCAATCCTTTTCTTGAGCCGGTCATCATAACAACGACAAGCAAAAGCACAAGAGAAGCAAAATCGATAACATCCATCTTCTTCTTTTTTTTCATCATTTCGTAAACGTGAATAATGATTGAATAAGCAGCGACCATTGCGATCATGTTTGCGTTTGCGTTCCAAATACTCAATCTTTCTCCGCGCAAAACCGAAGGCAATCCTGCGACAACGAAAATCGCAGACAGTATTACCGCAAGAATCTTATACAAGTGCAGCACCTTTAAAGGATCGCCGATCGTACCGCAATATTGCGTGAATGCAAATAAAAACAGTATGTTCAAAAACAGGGTTTGCATCATTCCCATGGCAACGCTGCGATCTATGGCATATCCCATGAGAATAACCAACAAAGATACAGCCGCAAAAGCTACATAAGACAGAAAAAACGCATTTTTGTGAAGCTGTTTTAAGGTAATCAACGATGCACAAAAGAACAGGATCAACGCTATTCGGGAATACACCGTGTGCGTAAACAAAAATTCCGCAGCGAAAAACAGAATAAATGCCGCATGCAATATTGTATTATTGTTTATCTGAATTTTCATTTAGATTTCCTCCGCCGATCACGCTTTCCAGATATTTTTGCCACTCGCGGCAAACGATCACGGCATCAAGCTGTTTTACTATTTTAACCGATTCCGACGAAAAACGGTCGGAAATACTTTTATTATCTACGACCTCGATGATTTTCTCTGCCAATGCATCAGCATCGCCAACGGGAGTAATAAATCCGTTAACACCGTCTGTTATAAGGTCAGCTGCTCCGCCCGGCGCACAATCGGTCGCAACCGACGGAACACCCATCGCCATCGCTTCGATCAGAACATTCGGAACTCCCTCATAATCGGAGCTTAAGACGAACACCTTTGCCCTATTTACTCTATCGGGCAAATCACTTGCCTTGCCGGGAAAGCTGAACGCCGTTTCCGGCAAAAGCGTGCGAGCATACGCTTCAAGGCTTTCTTTCAAGGAGCCGTCGCCGTATACTATCAATTTATAGTCCTGATGCGATTCATAAAATTTCGCAAAAGCATCGATCAACAAGGGAAAATTTTTTTGCTTTTCGAGTCTGCCTGCGCCAACGATTATTTTTTCTCTTTCGCCATCATACGGCGCGGGAATGCGACTAACGTCCAAGGGGTTTTTTAAAACGACGCCCTTGTTCCGTATTCTTTCAGAAAAGAAGGACGCAGCCTGCTTCGTTTGAAACACGAAGCCGTTGGCAAAAGGATAGAGAAGCTTTCTTAAAGCTCTCGTAGGTTTTTTGTTCGGCATTACCCAAGGGTTGTTTCGCTCGGACACGACAACGGGAATCTTTGTTCCGAGCAGCGCGCCGATAACGTATATTCCTATTTCTTCGGGCAACGTCAAAACGACGTCGGGCTGAAGCTCTTTTACGAGTTTTCTTACCCTTATGTATTTTTTTAGCTTATCGATATAATGGTTTTTGTGTACCTTACCGATCTCTATTACATTTACGCCCTCGGGAAGAGCGTAAAATATTGGCGCTTTTGCCAATGTGATAAGGGTGCATTCAATGCCGTTACTGCTCCACTCCTTTAAAAGCTGAGCGATAACTCTTTCGGCACCTCCGGCTCCCATAGAAGCCGTGACGATTACGATATGCATGATTTCTCCACTTGAAATAAATTTTGCCAATGCGGAAGCTTATTTGCGCCGTTTTGCGTTCTCAACGGCATCAAAGTAATACTGTCTTAGCTTTTCGGCGGCGACTTGTATATCGTAGCCGTTGGCTTTGATCATTTCGATTGCCTGAGCAGATGCATCCTCTCTGTTTTCGGGCAGCTTCAGCGCCGTTATGGCGTTCGCCCACGCTTCTGCGCCCGAATCTAACGAAAGAAATTCTACGGAGCCCGTTATGTTAACTTCCCTTGTAATATTTTCCGAGGAAATACAAGGAAGCCCGCTTGTCTGCTTTTCAACGAGTGTCAACGGAAGTCCCTCGTACAAGGAGGGCATAACGGCAAGATCAGAGGCAGACAGATAATCTTCAACTTTATCGGTAACGCCGACGAATATTACTCTATCCTGCAAGCCCATTTCCGCGGCTTTGTTTAATACGATAGGAAGAGTATCTCCTTCACCAATTAGCATCAGCTTGTATGAATGGCTCAAATGCGGCATCATATCCACGATAAAGCTTTGGTTCTTGCGTTTGTAGAAAAGCCCCACGTGTACTATCAGCTTTTGGCCTTCGTCAATGCCATATTGATGGCGTATCAATGCCCTTGCGTTTGAAGAAAAGGCAAAACGCATCGTATCAACGCCGTTTTTAACTACCCAAAACGGCTTTTTACCAAAAAGCCACCTTCCCGCCTCTTCGCCGCAAGCTAACCGATGGGTACAAAGCAAAAGAAACAGCGGCTTCAAAAGGTGATGAGCGCGCTTATAAACACACGTTGTATTATGGCTGTGAGCGATACGCACCTTACAGCCCGCAAGCCACGCCGCAAGCATCTCCAGCGCCATAGTAGCGCTGTTTCCGTGAGCATGGACCGCATCGTATTTGCCGTTTTTTATTATTTTTTTGAGCGCAGAGACATACCTAAAGGAGTGCTTCGTGCTTCTGGGAACGATAAAGACCTTGCCGTTTTCGTCTTCAAACATTTTGCGGAAGCTTTCATTCGGCTCGTTGACCACCACGATGTCAGTCTGCAGCTCGGCCTTATTCATTTTGCTAAACAGGTTACGAATCACATTCGTAACACCGTCCGAACCCACCGGATTAGTATTGATAATCAGCAGTCTCACTCATTCATCTCCTTTGCTCACAGCGGCATCAATCCTTGTAACGTCCCCAAGCGGGGGATTCTTTACTGCAATGCTTCACTGTCGGAACGGGAATGCGGTTAACTGAACCTCCGCATTCACATCCTCAGTCTCCGGTCAATGCTTTCATTATTCGCAACAGAACCCACATTCGTGCGATAATGCATCTTTCAGCTGTTCTTTTTTGAGGATATCAGTCTTAGCATTTCTGCCGTGTCTTCTCCGAAAAATCCCTTCCCGTGAGCCATTTGACTTATCCAAACGGCTTGCGAGTGCAGATTCGCCTCAATCAAAACGATGTTCTCGTCTTTATCTACCGTGAAGTCCCAACTGACAAACCGCATCGAGGGATAATTCTTATGCATCTTAACTGCACACTGTATTATGTCCGGAATGCGCGGCAGAAGGTAACCCTCGAATGCAACACCCGTAGTAGGGTGTATTGAATAACGCTCTTGATCTTCGGTGAATGCCTCACTTAGAAGTCGGCCCTCATTTGTCACGCCGATAAACACTCCGCCTGCGTGCGCATTATCTACATATCCGCTTCTTCCGATTCGCATAACAATCGGAGCGACATTAAAATGACTTGAGGCTTGATACGAGATAACTCTTAAGGTGTTGATCGATCCCGGATATAACTTTTCAAACGCCGGATGAGGCTTAATTCTTTCTTGAACGACAAAGTCCGATCCCATAGAGGAAAGAACGTCATGTATCTCCTCGTTGCTTAAAGCATCAACTCCGTGCTTAATATCAATAAGCCGAACGTCTCTTCCGCTATTGGTATCAACGGTTCTTTTACATATTGCACTATACTCGCCGCCATTTAAATTTTTTAATACTTCAATCGCGGCTTCTTTATCAATGATATTGCCGTCAGCGTCGTAATACCGGCCCTGAACGCACATAATATAAGTCTTGGGAATTCTTACCGCATCCTCCATACCCTTCACAAAATTGACAAGGAGGGCCTTGTTCTCGAGCGGAAGGACTTGAATACGTTTATTCCCCAGTAGTTCCATCTTTGTTGTAAACAGGGGTTCAGGAAAATATCTATAATCAAAATTCCCTGTATAGCTTTGATACAAGCGATGCCACTTGTGAGAAATTTTCTTCCCGTAATTTTCCAAATAGAAGTCGTCTATTTGTTTTTTCTGCTCGTCTGTCAACGTCACGTTTTTGTATAGATGCTTCTTGATTTTTATATTCTTTTTCTCATGGATTTTTATGAAGCAGCTCCACAGAAAACTTACAAATCTCAGTATAAATTTTTCTAGCAATCTATAAATCTTCATAGTTTTCCTTATTTTTGTTTCAATCTCTCGGCAACACTATCCAGTCGCCCATTTGAACATTGTATTCATGGGGTGTGATCATATCATATCCCGCACCATTGAAAAAGGTTAATTCTCCAATGTAGAATCTATCACCTATAACGAAAAAGTCAACTCTCACATGAGGAAAGGGCTTTGCGAGGTCATGTGCTATTCGGCGCATCTCATCGTAAAGTTTCGGCCTCTCGATCTTGGCGTCTTCGTCACGTTTAAAATCGAAGGATACTTGACTGAGATAATTGAATTCCGCATCATAAATATTACGTCTATGATCCACGTATCTTCCAAGATCAACTGCGATGCATCCCACGTCACCGTTATCAAGCCCGTTGAAGCAAAACAGCTTATAATCTACCGGCACAAAATTCTGACCGTCCGACAAATACTCTTCAATAATGATTCGCGGCGTTATTTTTTCATAATGCCACTCGCCATAACAAGGAAGATACTTTTCCTTCAACCACTTATTCAGCTTCGCTATCGTTTTCTTTCGGTTCAGGGTTGACTTATCCTTACAGATGATATTGTTTCCCGATCCGGTCGTGCTTTTTATCACAAAAGATGTCGGGAGCGTATCAAAAGGAATTTCGGCAGGATCCTGTCCAACCCAAAGCAATTTGGGAAGATATGCCCCGTATCCGTGTTTTTCAATGTATTCTCTTGCTAAATATTTATCTGCACATATCGGCATCAGCTCATCGCGGTAATAGAGCTTCATCCAATTTAGCTTTTCAAGATACGTTTTCGGATCGTTCCAATTCAGCTTACTTTTGCACTTTAATCTATACATTAAAGACAGTTCTGCTTTAGGGCTGATGCGATACAGGATATTGAACGGAAGCAATATTAGCTTTTTTAATTTAATATTCATTCTATTCTCAATCCATCGCTTTCAGCTTTTCAAACTCGCCGCCGTTTTTTTCGTACTCGAAGATCTTTGCGTCTACAAGCAGGCGGTACCAATAGCATTCAAGGAAGCAGAACACAAGTCCTTCCTTGCCGTCAAGGAAGCCGAAGCGGAAGATATAATTGTAGATAAACCACGCCCAAGCACGAACGTACTTCGGCATTTTATAGTAGAATCCGAACTTTTTCTTGCGCTGCTTTACGATCTTCTTATCGCCCTTGATCTCCGCCGATGCGCCGTGAGTATAATCGATATAATCCTGCATCTCGCGCGTAGCGTACCAATTATAGCGTCTTATATAATTGTCAAGATTCTTGAAGTCATAGTGCAAGAAGCGGTGCTTCGTACTTACCGAATATCCCTCCGAGATAATGCTATGCGCATCTCTTCTGCGGTCCTCGATACGTCCGCACGATCTCTTAAAGAGCATCATCTTGCGCTTGTTGCGAAGTCCGTGCTTCATGCAACGGCCAAGAAAGAAGAAGTCCGCTTCGGTCGTAATACCGTTCATCGGCTTATCCTTATTTTTCTCGATCAACGCTTCGATCTCTGCGTTCAGCTCGTCGGGGAAGCGCTCGTCTGCATCAAGACGAATTATCCATTCCGTATCAATATCGCAGTTATCGATTCCCCAGTTGAACTGCTTTGCGTAGTATTCAAACTCATGAAAATAGACGTCCGCGCCGTTTTCCTTTGCCAGCTCCACTGTTCTATCCGTACTGCCACAGTCGATAACCACACAGCGCTTTGCAAAGCCGTTCATAGATTTCAGACAGTCAACGATATTTTTTTCCTCGTTTTTAGTCATTATGATCGCGGTTGCGTCTATCATTCTCTACTCTCCTAAATTTACAATGTCTTTTTTACTGCTCACACCGTCATATGCATTGACTGCGATAACGGTAAAAGCTCATTTTGTTGCGATTTCTTCTTTTTCCTCTTGTGCTTCCTTCTTGGCTTCGCCGCCTTCGACGACGCCGTCGTGCTTGAGGACACTTACGATTGTGCCGAAGAAGCATTTGATATCGAAGAATAAGCTCATTTTTTCGACGTACTCGCCATCGAGCTTTGCTTTAGCTTCAAAGTCAAGCTCGTCACGGCCGTTTATCTGCGCCCAACCGGTCAGTCCCGGAAGCACGCCGTTTGCGCCGTATTTATCGCGCTCGTCGATAAGGTCGGTCTCGTTCTCAATTACGGGACGAGGGCCGATAATCGACATTTTACCCATCCAGATATTGAATATCTGCGGAAGCTCGTCGAGCGAGGTTTTTCTTAAGAATTTACCGACGCTCGTTATGTATTTATCGGAATCCTCGAAGGCGTTTGTCGGCACGTGGCTCGGAGCGTTCACCTTCATGCTTCGGAACTTATACATTTTGAAGCTTTTACGATCTTTTCCGCACCGCATCTGAGAAAAGATTGCGGGGCCGGGATCATTAATTTTAATTATTATCGCGATTATCACCATCGGAATGGCGAGAACTATAATTGCGAGAGTCGAAAGCAAGAGGTCAATTAATCGTTTAAAAAATCTCTTATACATTCGTTTAATTGCTTGTCACCTTTCCCGCCTCGGCGTTTATTTCTTCGAGTGTTTTATACGACGGAACGGTCTGCTTAAGGGCAGCCTTTACCGCATCGTCGCTGTTTGTTTTTATTGCATTTGTGAGAATTTCGAGCTTGTCCGCAATTTCGGCGGCGCTACACGGTGTATCGCGCTCGATGAAGATCAAGCTGTTTTCGGTTTTGTCAAGCTCCTCGGTTTTGACAAGCAGCTCCTCGTAAAGCTTCTCACCGGGACGAAGTCCCGTTTCTATTATTTCAATATTACCTGCGCCTGTCAGGCGTATCATATTTTTAGCGAGGTCGTATATCTTGACGGGCTGTCCCATATCAAGAACGAAAAGCTCGCCGTTCTTTGCGATTGCGCCCGATTCAAGCACGAGCTGTGCTGCCTCGGGAATCGTCATAAAGTAACGGATTATTCTCTTATCGGTAATCGTGATCGGGCCGCCGTTTGCTATCTGGCGCTTAAAAAGCGGAATTACCGAGCCTGCCGAGCCAAGCACGTTACCGAAGCGCGTTGCGCTGAATTTTACCTTACCGTGAGTGCTTGCGCTCTGCACGATCATTTCGCACATACGCTTCGTTGCGCCCATTACGTTTGTCGGATTTACCGCCTTATCGGTCGAGACCATAACGAAGCTTTCAGCTCCGTATTCCTCGCAAAGCTCAACGAGTGTTTTCGTTCCGAAAACGTTGTTTTCGACCGCCTCGATACAGTTGTTCTCCATAAGCGGAACGTGCTTATGCGCCGCCGCATTTATGACTATCTGCACCTTATGCTTCTCAAAAACCCGCTTCATTGCGGCTCTGTTGCACACCGATGCGATCTCAATGGCGACGTCAAGCTTATCTCCGTATGCTATACGAAGCTCCTGCTGTACGTCGTATGCGCCGTTTTCATATATATCCACCATTACTATTCTCTTGGGTGACAGCTTTGCAAGCTGGCGACAAAGCTCAGATCCTATCGATCCGCCTCCGCCCGTTATCATTATTGTCTTGCCCTTATAGTACTGTGCGGTTTTTTCGTTATGTATAATTATCGGCTTTCTGAAAAGCAGCTCCTCGACGTCAAAATCTCTTACACGTCGGGTTCCGTTCTCGCTCTGCATAAGCGGGTAGTCATAGACCTTGACTCTGAAGCCTCGCTTAATATAGCTTTCGTGAAGGGACTTTGCCTTTTCCTCTTTTAAGTCACTTATTGCAAAGACAACATCACTTACATCCATTTCATTCAGCTTGTCGAATACGCTTTCGTCCTCCGGCAATACCGGAATGTCAAGGATGCTTCTGTTTACCTTATCTTTATTTATATCAACAAAGCAGATCGGCTCGTACTGGCTGTTCGGATTTGCACGAAGCTCCTCAACGAGAGCAACTCCGATGCTTCCTGCGCCGATTATTGCGATGTTCATTTTCTTCATTGCATCGAGCTTCACGTCCTCAAGCTTCATACCTGCAAAGGCACGAAGGCAAAAATTAAGGAATTTTCCGCTCGCCTTATTTTTGTCCGCACATTTATATGCATAGCGGTAGAGCATTCTCATCGCAATGGCAAAAAGGAGATTCATCGACGAAACGATCAGAATGAAAGCGCCCGACACGTCCCCGATTTCCGACACACCGCTGATTTGAAGAAGCTTCTGAAGAGCAAAGTTTACAAGAAATGCCACTCCGTCCACGAGCAGCAGACGTATATATCCCTGGATTCCGCCATAGCGAAGAATTTGCTTATATACCTTTCCGATAATTCTCGCGCCAAACACGACGACAAAGGTTATTGCTGCCTGAACGCAGACAAGAGCGGGCTCAACTCCCGCTAAAGGTCCCGGCTTTCCGTGTATAAAGTAAAGAGCCACGAAAAGCGCAACGAAAACCAATATGTCATACAGTATTATATATCTGCTTTTTGACTGATTTTTCATCTCAAACTGCTCCGAATAGTATTTTGCCCGATAAATTGGGCTTTTGAAGGGCGATATCGCCTTTCCTGCGGACAAGAGTTGCCCGAATATGCCGAAACCGCCTTTTTGCGGCGGTTATACCGAGAAAATACCGAAATTCTTTGCCGTATAAATCGGAAGAAAAAGTTTTCCTTATACGGCGCAAAACACCCTTTAGCGGGTGTTTTTCTTGTTATTTGTCAGATTCCCGATAGAATGCAGCTATAACGGTCTTGAGAATTGAGTCGTCTGTGGGATAAAATTCCATGAACTTTTCCCCGACCTTATTTTCGCCCTCAAGCTCGAGCGTTTCATTAAAGCTGTATGACGAGAATTTTTCTAAAAGCACCTGCAAGCGCGTGACAGAACGGTCGGAAATAATATAGTCCGACATTTTCGTTGTAAGCTCTGCGGCAAACGCATCGTCGCCTTCAAGCTTTGCCACGGTTGCCTCACGAAGCCCGTTCAGATACTGTCTCTGGCGAGCCATTCTCGAGACGTTCGTTTCGTCACCGACGCCCTGTCTTGTTCGAACGTAGGTGAGTGACTGCTGTCCCTTAAGAGTAACCGTTTCGCCCTTAACAAGCGAAGGATCGATCGAAGAAAAGTCATCCCGGATCTCAAGGGTAACTCCTCCGACCAGATCGTTATACACCGGTACGCCGTCCATCGTGACGGCGATATAGTGATTCATTTTCATTCCGAGAAGAAGCGTTGACACGGCGTCAAGAGTATTTCGGCAGCTTACCTTTTTGCCGTTTCCTTCGTTGAAGGAAAGAGCGATCTGCTTCGTTGCCGTTGCATAGGGGTTGCCGTTTAAGCTGAGGAGATTCATTTCAACCATAGTATCACGGTTTATCTGAATCGGCGTTATCGTTTGCGAGGCGTTATCAAGGACAAAGACCATTATAAAGTCTGCCTGCTTATCGTTTCGGAAGCCATCCGGTTCCTCTTCGCCATCGCTCATCTTATCAAGACCGATCACGACGAAGGTTTCGATATCGTCCTTAAGATCATACTTAATTCCGTTATACTCGACTGTTTTGTCAACCGGCTGATACGCCGGGAATTTCTTGTTGTTTCTTTCCCAGAGATTTATTGCTATGAGATAAAATGACACGAGAAACACAACAAGCAATACTATCCCGGCAAACTGATAATATCTGCCCTTTACTGCGTTTGGTGCTCTCATGTCATTCCTCTTTCCGAATAGCTTTTCTGACTAATATTAAGCCTGTGCCTTTTCTTTAGCCTTCTTGAAGCAAATCACTGCCGCTATAAGCGAAGCGAGCGCTACTGCGATAAGGACATAAATACCGCTGTCGCCCGTAGGGGGAACATCGGGGGTTGCGTCTACTACAACTGCAAAGGGAGAAAGCGAATCTACCGTAAAGGTAAGGCTGTTGCCCGAAACGGTTGCGCCGCTAACGAGCTCCCATGCGCCGTCCTTATAGTGAAGAAGTCCTACGAACTTTCCAAGGGTTTCAGCGGAAAGCTTGACCGTAACCTTGCCGTGGTCGCTATGAACGTTACAGCCAACAGCAGAAACGTCAAAGAGGTCGCTTACTGCGAGATATTTGCCGTTCTTTATTCCCTTGGTCTGAGCGAGAGCTGCAAGGTCTGCGTTAAGGGTAGAAACATTGTCCGACGCCTTGATTTCGTTAAACGCAGCCTCAAGAGCAGCTTTGCCTTCTGCGCTGAGAGTATCTCTCTTTGAATACGGGGTGATTACGATATCAGCAACGCAGGTGTCATCTTCAAAATCAAAGGAGTCAAGAGTCGGTGCAGCGTTGGTAGAAGGGCTGGATACAAAGGATGCCGCAAATCCGGAAAGCGCCAAGCTTGCGAACATAACTGCCGTCAGGATAACAGCGAAGATCTTTTTCATAATTCATTCATCCTTTCAAAATGTTTTTGTTTTGGATTTGATAAGCGAGTAGCCGTACCCGCAATAAAACGAGTAAAAGCCGTCGCCCAATTTGTGCCTTATTAAATTATATGCCTCTCCGATCCTCGGAGGACGTGTGCTTAAATTGTGACAATCGGAGCCGATAAGGTGTATCTCGCCTCGCTCAAGCATTTTGAGCGCCCTGTGCTTCTGACCGAAGCGAAGGAAGAAATCGGCGTTATACTGGCGGAGAATTCCGCTATCGTTTAACAGCTCGATGGTCTTTTGGTTTTGCAGTCCGAGATATCTCTCGGCGTGCGCAATCACGACTGTCATATTCTTTGTCGTAGTGAGCTCGATGAGCTCCTTGACTATGTAGTCAGACCATACCGCAATTGGCATTTCGAGAAGAAGCAGTCCGCTATCTCCCGCGGTAAGGGAGGTAATTCCCTTCAGGCGTTCGATTCCCGGATAGTAGGAGACCTCAGCGCCGAGTATTACCTTCGGCATTTTCTCCTCTATTCTCGGCAAAAGCGATTCGTAGCTTTCTCCTCTTTTTTCAATGAACGCCTCGGGGGTATCGTGCTTTGCGTCATAATGAGGCGTTGCTACTACCGTTTTTATTCCCTGATCTTTAAGCATATTGAGAAGCGAGACGCTCTCGTCAATGCTTGAGCTGCCGTCGTCAATGCCCGGCAGGATATGTGAATGAAAATCTATCACAAATCGAATTCTTCCTTGTTTTGAATTCTGTATTCACTGGAATAGTAATAGGAGTGCTTATTTCTCTTGTACTTACCGTACTTGCTGTACGATGCGCTGCCCTCTTCACTTTCGTTCATAACGCATCCGAGTACGTTTACGTTTGAAAGCTTGATCTGTCTCATGCAGCGGTCGAGCTCCTTCTTAGAGGTGTAGCCCTCACGGATAACGACTATCATACCTGTTACCAGGCTTGAGATCGCCATAGCATCTGATACGACGTTAACAGGCGGCAAGTCGACGATTATATAATCGAAATGCTCTCTCAAAACGCCAAGCACGTTTTCCATTCTCTTGGAGCCGAGAAGCTCGGAGGGGTTCGGAGGAATATCGCCCGAGGGAAGAATGTACCAGTTCTTATGAACGTCCGACTTCCAGCTTGCGATATCTGCGCTCGAACCGATCAGAAGGTCGGTAAGTCCGGGCGTGCTTTTTACGCCCATTTTCTTTGCGATCGAGGGAATACGGAGGTCACCGTCTACGAGGAGAACCTTATGGCCCTTATGCGCAAGAACGTACGAGAGGTTTACTGCTGTCGTACTCTTACCTTCGCCGCGAATCGACGAGGTAACGCCGATTATCGGACACTTAACGCCCTCCGGAACGGTGAATCTTATGTTCGTGCGGAGCAAACGGTACTGCTCACTTGCGATAAATTCAAGGTTTCTGTGGAGTGTTTTCTGTATGTCCGCAGGAGTAAGCGCTGCGGATCTTCTTTTTTTACCAAACATGTTATATCACCGCCTTCATTCGTTGGTTTCGGAAGTAGAGTCGACAGTCGCCTCGGGAGTTACACTCGCCGGAGCCGGCCTTTGTTTGTAATAATAGTATCCGTAACCCGAATGGTGATGGGTTTCGAGAAGGTTCGGAACCTTCGCGAGAATAGGATAATCGTAATTTTCGAGAACGTAATCCTCGTTATAAATGGTATCGTCCATTATAGCGAAGATCGATATGATCAGCGCCGTTCCGAATGCACCGACAAGGAGAGCCAGAATGGTATACTTCGAAATGTCCGGGCCCATCGGCGTGGTTATTGGCACCGCACCGTCGACAATTTCCATTGAAGCTCCGTCTATGATCTCGCCGACTCGCTGCGGAAGCACCTCGGCGATGCTGTTTGCAATAGTCGCAGCCTCGTGGGGATCGCCGCATACAACGACGACCTTCATGATCTCGGTCTCCTGCTCGGAGCTGGTGGTGATCATGCTGGCAAGCTCTGCAACCGTGTAGTTTACCTTTGCGTTTTCCTTGACACGCTCAAGAGTCGTTCGGTTTTTAAGAAGCACCGAGTATGTATTTACCAGGCTGAGCGACGCCTGAATATCCGAAGCGGATATGTCAAAGCTCGTATTTCCGAAGTTTATAGAGCTGTTATTTACGTAGAGAAGCACCTGCGCTCCGTATGACGGAGGAAGCACAAACGCCGAGTATGCAAATCCGGCGGTTGCTGATAACACCGCAACGAGAATTATTATCCACAAGCGGTGGATAAGGGTTCTCGCAATGTGCATCAGGTCAATAGAGTAATAGTCTTTGCTTGTTTTTGCCTTGTTTTCCATTTCCGATTAAGTCTCCTATGGGCTAACTTTCATTATTCTTCCGTTTTTCGCGGTTACAGCAGTGTGCGCACTGCCTCTATTTTATGGTAGCACATTTTATTCAAAAAAGCAAGTGATTTTCTCAAAAAATGTGGCAAATTACTTAAAAATATAGTAACCAATTTTTACAAAAGCAGGAACGGCATACAAAAAGCACCGCCAAAGCGGTGCTTTTTATCATTCCTCGTAGGTATTTACCCACTGACGCAAGAACTCGCGCTCGCTCTCAATTCCCTTTACCGACTGCGACGCTGCAACTATCGGGAGCCATTTTCTGACATACGTCTCCTTCGTATTGCTCTTTTTACAGAAAAGCGCCATGTATTTTTCGGCAATTTCGACTTCACCCGCAAGGCGGAAGAGCAGATAGGTTCTCGCCGCATCGGCAGAAGCGTTGCCCTGCGTTGCGTGCGACCAGTCGAGAACATAGGGCGCGCCGTCCGCCGTTATTATGACGTTCGACGGGTTGAAGTCGCCGTGGCAGAGCTTTGCGTGCCTCGGCATCGCCTCAAGGCGCATATGAAGATCGTAGCGCGTCGTTGCGTCAAAATCGGTCTCACATATTTTCCTGTTCATTTTATCCCTGAGCGTACGGAGAAGCGGACAGCTCTTTGACTGCGTTTCAAGCTGTATATCAACGAATCTCTCAAGATACGTATCGATGTTTTCCGGATCGTCCTTCATCATATCGGCAAGCGTTTTGCCCTCGATATAGTCGGTTATTATAGCCCATTTGCCGTCTACCATCGTTATCTCTCTGATCTTCGGGATATTAAGCCCCGTTTCCTCAACGCGCGCCTGATTGAGCGCCTCGTTCAGGATATCCGCCTTTGAGTAGGTTTCGTCAAACACCTTATAGCACAGGCCGTTTTCGCGGTAAACGGTCTTGTTTTTTCTCTTTGCAATTATATTTTCAAGCTTCATATTCTTCCTCGTGTATGTTGTTGAGTGTTATTATATCACCCATTTAACACCGTTTCAATTACTTTTGTTGGCATAAATTGCGATTTCTGCGTCTTTCACTGCAATATTTATTTAATTTCAAAATAATCACAAATAATTCACAAATTGGTATTATAATGAACTCAAAGCTTTATTTCTACGGAGGAAAACGTCTTGATAGAGGTAAAAAATCTTACTAAAAGATACGGCGCGAACACCGCCGTCTGCGACCTTAATTTCACGATCGAGAAGGGCAGGATCTACGGCCTTCTCGGCCCGAACGGCGCAGGTAAAAGCACGACAATGAATATGCTGACGGGCTGTCTTGCTCCAAGCGACGGAGCCGTTCTCATTGACGGCGTGGATATCAGAGAGGATGCGGTCAAGGCAAAGAAAATGATCGGTTATCTGCCTGAAACGCCTCCGCTTTATCCCGATATGACGCCCGCAGAATTTCTGATCTTCGTTGCCGAGGCAAAGGGTGTTAAAAGAGCGGATATTGACGATGACGTCATTTCCGTAATGACCGAAACAGGCCTTATGCCAATGAAGGATCGCCTTATCAAAAATCTTTCCAAGGGCTTTAAGCAGAGGGTTGGAATCGCCCAGGCGATGCTCGGAGATCCCGAGGTCATAATCCTTGACGAGCCGACTGTCGGTCTTGATCCGAAGCAGATTACAGACATAAGAAATCTGATCGTTCGTCTCGGAAAGACGAAAACCGTCATTCTTTCGAGTCACATTCTTGCCGAGGTCAGCGAGGTCTGTGACAGAGTTATGATAATCAGCGGCGGTCGGTTGATCGCATCCGACACGCTCGAAAACATAAGAAAGCAAAACTCTCCCGAAAATCGCTACTCGCTTACCGTCAAGGGCTCAAAAAGCCAGGTTTCCGCAACGCTTTCACAGCTCCCCGACATTGTTTCTTCCGAGCTGACCGTGAGTGGCGGCACCGTCTCGGCGCTTCTTGAGGCAAGGGCAGATACCGACATTCGCGAAGCGCTTTTCTTCGCCTTCGCAAAGTGCGGCGTGCCGCTTCTTGAATTCAAAAAGATCGTTCCCTCCCTTGAGGAAATTTTCCTTTCACTCACCTCCTCGGATTATTCCGACTCCGAGGAATATGATGACGACGAAGAATATGATGACGATGATGAAGAAGAATACGATGAAGAAGACGACGATGATGACGATGACTATACGCCCCTCTTCTCGTCAAATAACGGAGGTAAGAAATGATAGCTGTTTATAAAAAAGAGCTTCGCTCTTACTTTACAAGCCTTACTGGTTACGTTTCGATCGCCCTCATTCTTGCACTTACCGGAATATTTATCCGCATCGTTGCCTTTGAAGCAAAATACACCTTCATTCAAACGGTTTTGCCCTCGGCTTCGATAATTCTGCTTCTGGCAATTCCGATCGTCACGATGTCCTCCTTTGCCGGCGAAAGAGCGCAGAAAACCGACACGCTTCTCTACTCTCTGCCTCTTTCAACCTCGAAGATCGTAATCGGAAAATATCTGTCGATGATGACCGTATTCTCCGTTCCCGTTCTGTTGATCTCTCTTATTCCGCTGATTCTTTCGGGCTACGGTGAGATCGACTATTTCTCCGTCTACACCTCGATAATCATGTTCTTCCTGCTTATCTCGGCAATGACGGGAATTTGTATGTTTATGTCCTCGCTTTGCGAGTCGCAGGTCATCGCCGCAGTTCTTGGCTCAGGCGCACTTATCCTTTGCTATTTTGCTTCGATTCTGACGAGCGTTATTCCGAAAACCGAGCTTGCGGCATTTATTTGCTTCCTTGTTTTTGCGGCAGTCGTTGGACTGATTGCCTACGGATTTACAAAGAACCGTTACATCGCCCTCTCGGTCGGCGCTGTGCTTATGGCTGTCGTTTCGGTCATTTACATAAATGACCACTCGGTATTTCTCGGCATAATGCAAAAATCAGTCAGCTACATTGCTCTTTTTGACAGATTTGCTTACGTCGTCAGCTCGAAGGTTTTTGACGTCAAGAGCGCAGTCTATTATCTTTCGGTTGCGGTTTTCTTCAACGTCCTGACGATTCAGACCGTTGAAAAGCGCAGATACAGTTAAGGGGGGATCGAGCATGAAAAAAATTAACAGCTCTGCCCGCTACGGCAGCTATTCCCTTATCGTGACTGCAGTTGTTCTTGTCATTCTTATTCTTCTGAACCTTGCTGTCAATATGCTTCCCGAGTCTTACACCTCGATCACGAGCGAAAAGACCGACCTTTACAAAATCTCCAAGACCAGTGAAGCGTATCTCAAAAAGCTTGAAAACGATATCACGGTTTACGTCGTTCAGGTAGACGGCGCAGGCGGCGAATACGATCTTATGATCAAAAAATACGTCGAGCTTTACGTCGAGCTGAGCGACAGGCTGACGGTAAAATACGTCGATCCCGAAATCAAGCCCGGATTTCTTCCTTCTTACAACAAGGACGAAGAATTTACCAACGAGCAGCTTTCCTCCGAAACTACTTACCTTGTTGTCGAAAGCGAAAAGCGTTCAAGGATCATTCCCTTTTCCGACATTGTCAAAGTGGCTCTTCCGGACAGCGAGCTTGAAGCCTTCTATCAGGCAAACGGCTACGTTCCGTACAGCTATGAAATTGAAAATTGCCTGCTCAGCGCTATTGATTACGTTACTCTCGACGTTCTCCCGACAATATATTATACCAATACCCACAAGGAAACGTCACTCGACGAAGGCTTTACCTCCATTGCCGACCTTGAAAACATCAAGCTGACAGCTCTTGATATTGAAAAGGAGGGAAAGATTCCCTCCGACGCTCAAACAATTATCATTTACAGCCCCAAGACCGATTTTTCGGTTAAGGAAATTGAGGCTCTTAAAAAATTTACCGAACGCGGCGGGCAAATTATACTTTCCACCGACTTTAACACAAATCTCTCCGACAGAGTTTTAAAAAACCTTTACGGCTTTGTCAGCGAATATTACGGAATGTCCTATAAGGACGTTCTGGTGCTTGAGGGCGACACTAAACACGTTTACAGTCAGCCAAATTACATTTTTGCAACTATGACCGATAAGGTCCCGTCCGAAATTATAACCGGCCAAGAGGGTTACGTTCTCTTTGCCTTTGCTCACGCTATCGACATAGCGAAGGAGCTGCCTGACGGCGTTACGGTCGACACCCTTTTCACAACAACGGCGCAGGGATATGCGAAAAAGGAATACGGCAAGGATTTCACCTATAACAAGGAGGAGGGCGACATTTCGGGCGCTTTCACTCTCGGTGCGATCTCAACCCGCGAGATCGGGGATACCTCGTCAAAGCTCTGGTGGTTCTCGTCAAGCGTTTCAATAAACACAAGCATAAATCCCTACGTTGCCATTTACGCTATGGCGAAATCGGTTGATAAGACCGATGCCGTTTCTGCAGCCGCAGTCCTCATAACCTACGACCGTGTTGACATAAGCGACGGCGCGGCAGATCTTTGGAGCTGGATCATAATCGCAATCGTTCCTGCCGCTATTCTCGGCTACGGAATTTTTATTCGTGTCACAAGGATAAGAAGATAATATGAAAAAAAGAACATACGGACTTGTTGTCCTTATTTCGCTGCTCATTATCGTTATAATATTGTATTCCGTCATCGCAAGCGTGACCAAGAAAAATGACGGAAGCAGCGGCGGTAATACTCAATCGGGCGGCATTTATATGGACCGTCAGCCCTCCGAGGTCGAGAAGGTCACCTATCGCACAAAAGGCGGCGAGGAATTCACGATTCGCCGTGACGAAAGCATTTACGTTCTTCACGAGGATACCGATTTTCCGCTTGACACCACCGCTGTCGGCTTTATAACAAACGCTGCGGCAAGGATCACCTACGAGCGAAGAATCAATCCCGAGGGGAACGACCTTGCCGAATACGGCCTGACTGATCCGCAGGCGGTTATTGATATTCTCTATACCGACGGCGGTCGGTTGGTCTTGACGGTCGGCGACTACAACGCCTATTCCGAGGCTTACTACTGCACGACGGGAGACGGATTTGTGTATCTCGTCGGCGGAGAATTCTCTGAAGCGTATGTCTACAAGTATGCCGACCTTATTTTCCACGATCATATAGAGCTGCCGCAGTACGGATTTTCGTCGGTGACGAAGGTTGAGATCTTCGGAAACGGAAA
Source organism: Eubacteriales bacterium (assembly GCA_045593985.1). GTDB lineage: Bacteria > Bacillota > Clostridia > Oscillospirales > CAG-272 > Colimorpha_A. The sequence continues at coordinate 7,440 of JAZNXR010000017.1, read as the reverse complement.
AAGCGTCGTTTACGAGCTTGTTGATTCGGAAAACGAGCTTTGGAAGAAAAACGGCGAAAGCGGTCAGTTTGCTTACGAGGCAATGGGGCTTTACAACGAGCTTTTCAAGCTCACCCTTGACGAGTGGGTTGCTTATAACGTCGATACGGACGAGGAATATGATGCTTACGGACTGAAAAATCCCTCGATCCGTGTTGTGTTTACTCACACCGAGCTTGAGGAAATCGAGGTTGACGGCGGCATAGCCACGAAGGAGCATACCCGCCATACGGCGTTCCTCGTCGGCGCACCGATTACAGACGGTGAGGACGGTGAGGGCGACGGCACTCACGTTAAGCGCTACTTTGCCTTTGGCGGCGGAAGCATCATTTACGTCATTCACGAGGACGATCTTCCCTCAACGGTCGGTTCACTCAAATAAAGCAAAAAGCAGACGGTTTACCGTCTGCTTTTTTGCTTCCCAAAAATCGACAGAATTTTTAAAAAACATCCATAAATATCATCAAACTTGTTGACAAGTCAACATCTCTGTGATATAATTTTCCTCGGCTTGTTGAAAATTCAACAAAATGGAGTGGAAATGAAAGAACAATTTGAAACCTTCACGCTGCTGATAAACCGCATCAGACGAAATATGCGCAGGATCCAGATACACGAGATGAAAGAATACGGTCTTCGAAGCGTGCATATGTCCTGCCTGTATCTCCTCTATACTCACGACGGTCTTACTTCTGCCGAGCTTTGCGAAAAATGCGAGGAGGACAAGGCAACCGTCTCCCGAACGATCGAGTATCTTGAGGATAGCGGATTTATTACCTGCATATCAAAAAAAGCAAAGAGATATAAAAGCCCCATTGCGCTCACCCAAAAGGGCAAAGGCGTCGCAAAAATGATCGTCGAAAAGCTTGACACGATCGTCGACCAAATGAACGCGGGACTTTCCGAGGAAGAAAGAGCAAGCTTTTTCCGTGCTCTTTCGCTGGTCAGCGACAATCTTCAGACCATTGCCGACAAAAGTTTAACAAGAGGTGACGAAATGTCTAACTGCGAAAACGAAGTCAAAAACGGAGTCATTCCGATATTCTTCTCTACCGACGATAACTACATACCCTTCCTCGACGTTGCGATCATCTCGCTCATCGAAAACGCATCGAAGGAATATAATTATAAGCTTATAGTTCTCAATACCGGCCTTAACCCCGAAAACATCGCTAGGGTGATGAAAAACGAGCGTCCCGGCTTCGAAATTGAGTTCGTTGATATCTCGGGGCAGCTTGAGGACATAAAGGCTAAGCTTAAAAACGTATATCACTTCTCCATAGTTACCTACTACCGACTCTTTATCGCCTCCCTTTTCCCGCAGTACGATAAGGCTCTTTATCTCGACTGCGACCTCGTTGTAACGGGAGATGTTTCGGAGCTTTATAACTACGATCTCGGCGATAACATTCTCGGCGCTTGTCCCGAGGAGTTCGTTCAGAACACGCCCGAATTCCGCATCTATGCAAAGATGGCGCTCGGCGTTGATCCCGACACCTACATAAACGCAGGCGTTCTCGTTATGAACCTTGCGCAGTTCAGAAAGAACAAGATCGAAAAGAAATTCATCAAGCTTATAACCAAGTACGATTTCGACCTTCTTGATCCCGACCAGGCATACCTTAACTATCTCTGCCGCGGAAAGATACTCATTCTTCCGAACGGCTGGAACAAGGAGCCGTTCCCTGTCGAATGTGAGGGAAAGAAAAACATCGTTCACTACGCACTCTATAAGAAGCCGTGGCAGTACGATGATACTCCCGACGGCGAATACTTCTGGGAATACGCAAAGCGCTCCTCCTTCTACGATATGATCGTCGAAAGAAAAGAGTCCTTCAGCGACGAGGAAAAGGAAGAAAAGGAAGCGGCAGGAAGCGAGATACTCGCGCACGCGCTCAAAATAGTTGAATCAGAAGAAACGTTTTTGAAAAAGCTTTGAGGTGACGTAATGGAAAAATCGGCGCACAAATTAGAGCTGTTAAGAAGAATATCTGAGCTTGAAAAAAAGGGGCTTTGGCATCTTGACGTCGAGGACGATCCCGAGACCTATCCTCTTATGCCGGATCAGATAGATTATCTGAATGAGAAGTTTATAAACAAGATCAAAAACAAAATAGCAAACTACGCCGGCTCCCGATTCTTCGACAAGCTGATCGCAGACGGTCAGCTCGTCATCAAGGAAATAAAGGGAATTGAGAATTTTACCTCCGTTGAGGGCGGAAAGATCGTAACCTGTAATCACTTCAGCGTTTGCGACAACTATGCAGTTTGGGTAACGCTCCGTGATCACATGGACGGAAAGCTTCTGTATAAGGTCATTCGGGAAGGCAATTATACCAATCCGCCGAAGGGCTTTGAGCTTTTTATGCGTCACTGTAACACCCTTCCCCTCTCGAGCCAGCTTGCGACCATGAAGAAGTTTATGGGGGCAGTAAAAACGCTTCTCGGCAGAGGCGAAACGATACTTATTTATCCCGAGCAGAGCATGTGGTGGAACTATCGCAAGCCGAAGCCGCTTCAGGACGGCGCATTTGCTCTTGCCGTCAGAAACAATACTCCCATCGTTCCGATATTCATAACGATGAACGACAGCGACGTGCTTGATCCCGACGGATTCCCCGTTCAGGAATATACGATGAACATTCTTCCGCCGATCTATCCCGATATGTCGCTTCCCTCAGGTCAGCGCAAGGACAAGATGATGAAGGAAAATTATGAAGCGTGGGTAAAGGTCTACGAGGAATTCTATCAGAAGCCCCTCGTTTACGGTGAAGAAGAATGACGCTTTATCTTACCGTTATCGGTATCGCTATGGCGATTATATCGGCGATCAATATTGCCTGTCAGACCGCCTCCTGGTACTATATAGTAATTGCCACCGTCTGGTGTACCGCTCTGCAGTTCGCCCTCGACATCTCGATCGCAGGCATCATCAAGGCAATGCCCGAGAGATGGTTCGGCGTTGACAATCCGCATTATACCGTGACCGAGCGTGAAAGAAAATTTTACGGAAAGCTTAAGGTCAGATATTGGAAGGACTACGTCTGGGAGCTTGGCGGCATCGGCGGATTCAGCAAAAAGATCTTAAAGGAGCCCGACAGCCCCGAATATATCGAGAAGTTCATCATCGAGTGCAACAAGGGCGTGCTTACGCACCGTCTTTCCTATCCTGTCGGATTTCTTGCGATGCTGACGCTCCCGAATATCTGCTCACTTACTATTGCGCTTCCCGTTGCTATCGTAAATCTCTTTTTGAACATTCTTCCGACTCTTGCCCTGCGCTATAACACTCCGATGCTCAAGGCAGTCCTCAAAAGAATGAGAAGAAAAGAAGCAAAGCAGCAAGTAGCCGTAGTTTCGGAATAATAAAAGCCGTCCGTTTGGGCGGCTTTTTTAACGCAAAGGGCTCTCTCTTTTTTTAAAAAAGAATTGACTTTACACTATGTTATGTTATAATAAATTAACACAAAAACACAGGAGCATTCTATGCTGAAAAGACGTGACATCAGAGTAAGAGATCCGTTCATCGTACTCGATGACGGTAAATATTATCTATACGCGACCTCGGGCGAAAGAACGATGTCGTACTACGTGAGTAACGACCTTGAAAACTGGGAGGAGGGCGGAATTGCCTTTGAGATTCCCGAAAATTTCTGGGCATACAAGGACGTTTGGGCGTCCGAGGTGCATAAGTATAACGGAAGGTTTTATCTTCTCGTTTCCCTTCTCGGTCATAACGGACTTCGCGGCACGCAGATAGCCGTTTCCGATACTCCGTGCGGGCCGTTTGTGCCTATCGCTCCCCATGCTGCAACGCCGCTTGACAGAAGCTGTATTGACGCTTCTCTTTTTGTATCAAACGGCAAGCCGTACATTTTCTATTCCCTCGACTGGCCCGACAATTTTAACGAGGAAAAGGGCGCATACGTCGGCTCTGTCTGGGCTGTCGAGCTTACTTCTGATCTGACCGAGGAGGTCGGAAAGCCCTTCTGCCTCTTTATGTCCGACGAATGTCCGATCTCGAAGGCCACTCCCGACCGAACGACCGTATACGAGGGCAAGCCCGTTGTTCGCTACGGCTCCGATGCTCCCTTTGTGCAGACGCTCTCTGACGGCTCGCTTTTCCTCACCTGGTCGCCCTATCTTAACGGCAACTACGTTGTTCTCGGCGCCGTTTCCGAAAGCGGTGATGTGAGAGGCCCTTGGAAGCATATAAGTGAGCCGATCTTTGACGGTAACGGCGGTCACGCGATGTTCTTCACCGATAAGAACGGCAGAAAAATTATGTGCATCCACGCTCCCGAGCGTGATATGGACGAGCGCGCGCACTTATTTAACATGGTCGAGCGCGAAAACAAGCTTGAAATAATCAAAGAATTACCTATATGATAGGCACATTATGAAAATACCATACATCGCAAGCGAATGGAAAATGCTCTTTGAGCCGAAGGAGCACGGAGATTATATAAACGACCATTCGGTCATCGTCGGTCCCGACGGAAAATGGCATTTATTCGGAATAACGAGCTTCGCAAGCTTCGCTGCAAACGAAAGATATTTCGCTCACGGCGTCGGAGAATCGCTTGAGAGCCAATTCACCGAGGTTGGACGCTCTATCGACCGCGGAACTCTCGCGTGGGCGCCCGGCGTGATCGAAAAGGACACCTACTACTATATGTTCTACGGCCCGTCGCCTACATCTCTTGCAGTATCTTTCGATATGTACGAATGGACGGGACAGAAGATAAATCTCAACAACGAACCGCTTCTCGGTGCGATCCGCGATCATTTCGTGCTTAAAATCTCGGACAGCGAGTACCTTATGTATATCACCGGTATGCTCGACAAAAAGGGAGCGATCTCCTGCTTCCGTTCGACAGCAGACCTGCGCAATTGGGACTTCGTCGGATACGCGCTCACCTCGGGTGACGACGCACCGTTGACACCGCCTTGGGGCGCCTTTGAGTCTCCCTACGTAGTCAAGAAGGACGGATTATACTATCTCTTTACTACCTACACCGACTGCGCTCTTGAAAATTATAACGATACCCTCGTTTTCTGCTCCTCCGATCCGACGTCGTTCGGTCAGTATAACGGCGGAAACGGCGGCGCGATCCCGGTAACGAAGCTTCGCGCTCATGCGCCCGAGATCTTGGTTGAAAATGGAAATTATTACATAACGTCCTGCGGCTGGAGAAACTTCGGCGCAGTTTGTGAAGGCGGCGTAGGAGTTGCGCGCCTTGAATGGAAGGAAAAGGACTAATACGAAAGGTCTCGTTTTTCGGGATATTTCGGACTCCTATGATCTTGCATTTCGTCTCTTTTTGCTTGCAAAAACACCTTGCTTATAGGTGAAAAGCGTGATATAATGCTTCTGACGGAGGTGGATTCAATGAAAATTCTTAATTTCGGATCCTGCAATATTGACTACGTTTACACAATGGATCACATTGTCCGTGTCGGTGAAACGCTTTCGACCTACAAGCTCGAAACATTTGCCGGCGGAAAGGGACTTAATCAGTCTATCGCCATCGCACGTGCCGGAGCGAAGGTTTATCATGCGGGCTGTATCGGCCTTGACGGAGAGATGCTTACCGAACTGCTTGAAAGCAGCGGCGTTGATATCAGCTATCTTGAAAAGGTTGAGAGCAAAAACGGTCACGCCATAATTCAGGTATCAAGCCGAGGCGAAAACTCGATCTTCCTCTACGGTGGCTCAAACGAAATGGTAACTCCCAAGCTGATCGACAAGGTTTTGTCGGACTTCTCGGAGGGAGATATAATTCTTCTTCAAAACGAGATCAGCTCGGTTCAGTATATAATCGACAAGGCTTACGAAAAGAAGCTTTGCATCATTTTCAATCCCTCTCCATTTACCGAGGAAATAAAGAATATCGACCTAGATAAGCTTTCCTACGTCCTTTTGAACGAGGTCGAGGCATCGGAATTTTCTCACCTTGACGAGCCTGAGGCTTCGCTATCGTTTTTCAGAGAAAATTATCCCGACCTGAAGGTCGTTTTGACTCTCGGCGCAAGAGGATGTATTTATCAGGACGGCGACTATCGCTACCGACAGCCTGCGTTTAAGGTCAAAGCGGTCGACACGACCGCCGCAGGCGACACCTTCACGGGATATTTTATCGAGGGAATAAGCTCGGGACGGGATATTAAGGAAACTCTGCGGACGGCAAGCGCCGCTTCAGCAATAGCGGTCTCGAAAATGGGCGCTGCACCCTCGATTCCGCTGCGAGCAGAGGTGCTTGAGACAATTGATTCCCTAATATGCAACACGAGCGAGGATTAAAGCATGACTACCGAACAAAGACTTAAGAATATATCCGTGCCTGATCACCCGGTTGATGTTGTTCTCGACACCGATGCGTATAACGAAATTGACGATCAGTTTGCCATTGCATATCTCCTTTCCTGCAAGGAAAAGCTGAATACGAGGGCTATTTACGCCGCGCCCTTTCTGAACGAGCATTCGAAATCCGCCGCTGACGGCATGGAGCAGAGCTATAATGAAATACTCAGGCTGCTCGATTTTATGAAGGAAAAAGCGGATGTTTACCGTGGCTCGGACGCTTTTCTATCCGACGAAAAAACACCGATTATTTCCGATGCGGCAAAGGATCTTGCCGAGCGTGCAAAAAATTATTCCCCCGAAAATCCGCTTTACGTTATTGCGATAGGCGCAATTACGAACGTGGCGTCTGCAATTCTTCTGAATCCCGAGGTTGCCGAAAACACGGTCGTCGTTTGGCTCGGCGGACACGCTCTCCATTATCCGCACGCAAGGGAATTTAACCTTTATCAGGATATTGCTGCGGCGAGAGTCGTTATGGGAAGCGACGTTCCGTTTGTTCTTCTTCCCTGCCGTGGCGTTGTCAGCAGCTTTACGATATCTTCCCCCGAGCTTGAATACTGGTTCAAGGGAAAGAACGAAATTGCCGATTATCTTGCCACCCATGCGATAACCGTTGCCGAAGAATATGCCGCAAATACTCCTTGGACACGTTGTATTTGGGACGTATGCGCAGTTGCCTGGCTTATGAATGACAACGAGGGCTTTATGGAGGCTACCGTCGTTGACGGTGTTCTGCCGACCTATGATAATCTCTACGAGCCGAATCCGAGCAAAACACCTATGGGATACGTTTATCACATCAAGCGTGATTTCCTTATGGACGATATGATAAAGAGAATTTTAAAGAGATAACAAAAAGGCACTCTTTCGGGTGCTTTTTTCATTGGCTCCATTCGCAAGGGCGAGGCAAGAGGGCGTCCCGATGCTTTGCCATGTTGTTGGTAGGGGAGGGGCTTGCTCCTCCCGCATAAAAGCGGTGTTACATTCCTTCGGTACACCTCATCCGGTTTCGCTTCGCTCAACCACCTTCCCCA
>JAZNXR010000016.1:0-7929 GCA_045593985.1 Eubacteriales bacterium | reverse complement strand
CATGGCTACGATCCGACTTGCTTGTATAACGGGAAATCCGAAGAAGCCACAGTTACCGAACACGATACAATGCTCTATCATTCTTCCCTTTGCCTGATCCTTGAAAAAGCAGGTTCCGCCAAATCCGATCACTGCCACTATTGCGTGACCGATAAAACCGCAAAGAAGCGCTATAAGTCCCATCTTTAACAGCTCGTTTGAATACTCCGCGCCAAACGTCGCAGTCGCAAGCATAAACGGCTGACAAACGAAGAGTATCAAAGTCGAAAGCTTCTTCGCAAAATCATCCTTTACAACGCCAATCTTTGCGACAACGAAGCCTGCAACAACGGGGACTATCATTTTTATAAGTGTATCACATAATGCTTGCTGATCAATTTTCATTTTTTATGCCTTCAAGCTTTTGCTTAATTCTTTTCATATCGGCATACATCTCTTCCCTTTTTGAGGGATCGCGAAGAAGTAGCGACGGATGGTACACCGCAACAATTTCAAACGCACCCTTCTTGAAGAATATGCCGTGTTCTTTCGTTATCTTAAAATCGGGCTTTATCAGCCTCATTGCCGAAATTCTGCCGAGGCAGACAATAATTTTCGGGTTGATCAGCCGCACCTGCTCTCGCAAATGCGTAATACAGGCATCCTGCTCCTCGGGAAGCGGATCACGGTTGTTTGGCGGGCGGCATTTAAGAATATTTGCAATATAAACATCATCCCTATTTATGCCGAGGGCAGTCAGATATTTATCAAAAAGCTTTCCTGCACGTCCGACAAATGGAATTCCGCTTTTGTCCTCGCTCTCACCCGGTGCCTCGCCTATGAACATTAGATCGGCGTTTTTATTTCCGACGCCGAAAACGGTCTTTGTCTTGGTTTTTCCAAGAGCGCATTTTTCACAGCCTTGACAGGCTTTTTCAAGCTCTTCCCAGGTCATTTATTCTTCCTCCGCACGGTTATATACGCCCTCGATAAGCCCTGCGGTAACACGCATTGAAGCGTATCCTATAATGAATATTATCAGATATTCTGCGTATACGCCGATAAGCGACAGCCATTCCGAGGAATTGGCAGGAGCGCCGTATTCGATAAGATCCTTTACTATGTTTACGGTAGGTTTGAATGCGGATATTGCGACGTAAAGCAGATCGAAAACGAGCATCGACAGCATTACGGGATTTTTAAACGAGATGAGCTTGCCGGTTACCTGTATTTCGCCCTTCAAAAAGCGAGCTAAAAGGCTTGAAATTCTTGTTGCGGCAAATATAAAAAGAAGCTCAAAAACGAGGTTTGCGGCAGCATACGATATCAGGTAGATAATATCGTCTAACGACGGTACGATCCCGCCTGCATATACCTCAAGAATACCGCCGATTATCGGGACAAAAAGAGTGAGGATCATAATCAAATGCGCAGGCTTGTTTTTCCTTGCCAAGAGAATGATAAATACTGCGGTAACGGTTGCTGCAAGGGCAAAGGAAGCGAGAGTGAAGCCTGTATCAGCAACGGTATCCTGGATAAAATACAGGGCAATGTAAAGTCCTATAAACAGAATCGGAACTTCAATTCCGCCCTTAATCCCGTTTCTTGCCGAAAGATAAATCAGCGCACCGAGAATTGAGAAAAAGGAAAGCTGTCCGAGAATATTCGCACCATATAGGCAAATGTCACTGACAAGCGCTGTATATTTATTATTTCCTGCGATCTCATACTCGTAGATGCAGCTTAAAATTACACGAAGAATCTGCGGAAGAAGGCAGAGCAGCAGCATTAGCACCCTAACTTTTTTATCCGCCTTTTTTTCAGAAATAAAGTCCATAAAGATTAAAAATAATCCTTTCGGTATCAGTAAAAGCGGAAGTTTGCAACTACCTTGCCGAGAATGAATACCTCATCAACGATTATCGGCTCCATCGTTTCGTTTTCGGGCTGAAGACGGAAATGACCGTTTTCCTTATAGAAGGTTTTAACCGTTGCGCTGTCCTCGACGAGAGCAACGACGATCTGACCGTTATCTGCACAGCTTTCCTTTTTGACGATAATAATATCGCCGTCAAGAATTCCGGCATCGATCATGCTCTCGCCCTTTACACGGAGGGCGAAAAGCTCGTTTGCTCCGTAGGAATGATTCATAAGAGGATAGTCAATATATCCCTCGTAATTTTCTACTGCGAGTATCGGCATACCTGCTCTTACCGAGCCGAGAAGCGGCACTCTTGCCGTGCTTCTTCCCTCCCGAGCGCTTCCTGCGGTTTTCAGAGTACGGCTCTTGCCGGGATCCTTGCGTATCAGCCCCTTTTCTTCAAGGCGGCTTAAATATGCGTGAACCGTCGAGGTGCTTTTGATGCCGAGCGCAGCCTGAATATCACGCACGGTCGGAGAATAGCCCTCTTTTGCTATGGTTTCATTGATATAGTCGTATATAGCTTTTTCCTTTTCACTGATTTTTGCAGCTCTCATATATGCGACTTCCTTTCAAAATAAAAATTACATTTTTACAAATACATCATACCACAACATCAAGGAAAATGCAAACGGGTGTTCGACTATTTTTGTAAACATTTTGTTAACGGCGCTATTGCGATGCTCAATATTTGTTTGTGCATATTGACAAAATTTACCAATTAGTATATAATATAACCGTAATAAATGCCTTAAATGGTGTGATTATCGAGTAATACTCACATAATAATTATTAGGAGGAACTAAATATGAAGCTAACAGCAATTTTACTTTGCATTATCACAATATGCACCTGTTTTTTTGCAGGATGCCAAAGCAACAATAATAATGATGCCTCAATAACGACAGAACCGCCCGTTGTATCAACGGAACCCGTTGTATCAACGGAACCGGTCGAGGTAACAGCACCGCATGAGTTTTCGGACAGTTATGACCTCCTTATGATGCAGCTTATGGCTCCTTACTTTTCTGAATACTACTATAATCGCTATCCCGGGTTTTACAACGACATGTATCATTTTGGACCCGATGTCCTTATGTCTGATGAAGGGCCCTATGCAAGGGGGTCCTCCGAGACCTCGAAGCAAATTCATGCTTACCATGTTATAGAAACGGGCAAGTTTTTTAATTACGGAATTTTAACCCACGAACAAGTTGATCAAATAATTATCTTTGACAAAACCGCTGAGTGGGGAATACCGGATTTCATAGACTACTACGGGATTACCGAGGAAGAATACCAAAAGGTGTGGCGTCTTGAAAAGGAAGAAAATAAATACAATCCGGAGTTTTATGAGAGTTTCAACATCAACAAATACTGGAGCATTTGGTATGATCTCTATCATAAGTACGGCGATGTTGAGCTATTCGTACACCCCGACTACGATTGGCCGGAAATAAGATCAGTTACGTACAAATACGATAATTCTCACACAAGACGTTATTACACGATAGATTGGCGGCTCATCGAGTACGTAACGCCTGAAAAATTTGAGGAGTACGAGAAAAAATTTGCGGGAACCGAGAATTTCAACGTTATCCACTTTGTCAACTACTTCAAGATAGATAAGTCCGAATTTCTCGAAATATACCCGAATCTGTTTAAGTATTACAATCCCGATTACGTTTACGGCACAAAGGAAATGCAAGACCAGTATTTTTGCCCCGTAAGACAAGGTGAAGGCACTCCCCTGCCCACATATACGCCGCCCCCCGATCTTGATGATGATGCCATCGGCTGGTGAAGGCACGCCTTTCCCAACAACAGATGTGTTCCCACCCATTGATGATGCCATCAGTTAAAGTATCTCCCCGCGCTCAGCGCGGGGAGATTTTTTATCATTTTTGCAAAAGAAGACATTACTCTTGACAAAGCGCACTTTCGATGTTATTATGTATACATAATAATCAGAGTAGAATTTCGGGCGTTAAGTGCCGACGGGACGGGGAGTTGCCCTTCGGACGAAGACATGCGGTTGCGATCCGAAATTCGCATCCCGCTGGTACACAAGGATTTTTTCCTCCCTGTGCTGCGAGAATGCAAGGGAGGTTTTTTATTTTGAAGAAACGTGAAACAAGCAAGAGCTTTTATTCGGCAAAGGTAATAACCGTATCGGGACTTCTTACCGCCGCAAGCGTTATTTTAGCAACGCTTGCAAAATATTTCCAGCTTTTTGAGGGCTCTGCCCGCTTAACCTTTGAGAGCCTGCCGATATTCATTGGCGCATTCGCATTCGGCCCTATCGTCGGCGGAGCTATCGCTATCGGCGCAGACCTCATTTCCTGCGTCATAACCGGAATGCCCGTTAACCTGCTTATCACCATCGGAGCTTGCTACACGGGAGTGGTATCGGGTGTCATTTACAAATACTGCTTTAAAAAGCGCTTCAAGGCAGCAAGAATAACCGCTGCCGTCTTTGCAGGGCATATTATTGGCTCTATGATGATCAAGTCGCTTGCTCTGCATCTGTTCTTCCGATTCGGAATCATACTTCTTTTGAGAATTCCGATCTATACCTTAGTCGCAACAGTCGAGAGCATCGTTCTCTCAATCCTTTTCAAAAACAAAGCACTTAAAAACGAAATTACCGGTGACAGTCATGACCTACGATGAAGCTATTTCCTTCATACACAGCACCGAATGGCAAGGAAGCCGTCCGGGATTAACAAGAATAGAAGAGCTTATGAAAAAGCTCGGAAACCCCGAAAAAACCCTTAACTTCGTTCACGTTGCAGGAACGAACGGTAAGGGTTCTTTCTGCGCAATGCTGGATTCCGTTTTGCGAAAAGCGGGCTATAAAACGGGACTTTTCACCTCGCCATTTATCGAATTTTTTGAAGAAAGAATACGTTTTAACGGCGAAATGATATCGAAAAGCGAGCTTGCCGAGGTTGTTGACGAGGTAAAGGACGCTTGCCTTTCCATGACCGATCCGCCGACCGAATTTGAGGTTCTTACCGCTATCGGATTCGTTTATTTCAAGAAGAAAAACGCAGATATCGTAGTTCTCGAATGCGGCATGGGAGGACGCCTCGATTCAACGAACATTATTCCCTCTCCGATCCTTTCGGTAATTACGGGAATCGCCCTTGATCATATCGCCTTTCTCGGTGATACGATAGAAAAGATCGCCGCCGAGAAGGCAGGCATAATCAAGCCCTCCCGACCTGTTCTCTACGGTGGCAAGAGCAAGGAAGCAGAGAATGTGATCAAGGCAAAAGCAGACGAGCTCGGCTGTGCTTATTACAAAAAGGATCACTCTGCCCTTTCCCTTCAGAAAATGTCACTCAAGGGAAGCAAATTTGGCTATAAAAAGCATCAAAACATCACTCTTTCGCTTCTCGGAGCTTACCAGCCCGAAAACGCCGCAAACGTTATTGAAGCGGTTGAGATCCTTCGTAAAGAGGGATATAAGATCTCAAAGAAAAACCTTTATGACGGCTTAAAGGAAACCGAGTGGAAGGGACGCTTTGAGCGTCTATGCGATTATCCTCCCGTTTTCTTTGACGGAGGACATAACGAGGAGGGCGTTACCGCCGCCGTCCGTACAGTTAAGGAATGCTTCGGAAAGAAGAAAATTCTCGTAATTTCGGGAGTTCTTAAGGACAAGGATTACGAAACGATAGCATCAAAAATCGCAGAGATTTCCGATACGGTTTACACCGTTACGCCCGACAGTCCCCGTGCGCTCGATGCAAGAGATTACGCCGAGGTCTTTAAAAGCAAGGGCAAAAAGGCAGTCCCTTGCGAATCCTTTGACGATGCAGTAAAAAATGCCTACGAAAGCTCGCTAAAAAAAGGCACTCCGATCCTTTGTGTCGGCTCGCTTTATTCCTATCCCGATTTCAAGAAAGCGCTTATCAGCGCCGATAGTAACGGTCTGAATGGCAAAAAGGCAAAGGAAAAGCGTTTAGCGAAGAAGCTGATCGCAGTAATATGCAGCCTCACCGCGCTTTTCCTGGCTCTCAATCTCGTTTTCGAAAGCGGAATCCTTGACCTACTTTTCGGAAAAGAGAAAAAATACCGTGATTATCCCCCGCTCGGCGAGGAATACTTTGTCGAGCCTGACTGGGAAGAAGATATTTTTAAGAACGAAAGCTACCTCGAAAAGGACAGAGACATACACTATACCTCAAATAACCTCACGCTTACTCTTAAAAATGATGCGGATTTTGCTGCTGCAGGGCCGATAGCGGAGTTTTTCCGTGAATACTTCGATGCAGTAATTAACGGAGATTACGTTAAGTACAATTCTTTTCTCACCGATGCTTATAAGAACGAATACGGCGAAAAGAAGCCATTTACCATGCAGAAGCTTTACGAAATTGAGGTAGTCGACCTTCTTGAAGTACACTATCTTAATGAGGGCACATCGAATCAGATTACAGTTTACCAATTTGACGTTGCTTATAAGATTATGGAAAACAACGGCACTTTCCGCAACAACCTTGCAAGCGACGATAAGCGCCCTGTCCGTTATTTCCTATACCGATATTTGGACGGCGATATCAAGATCCTTAAAATCGAGGAATACAGGGAGGAAATTAAATAGGCTTAAAGACAACATTTGTCCCTAAAGCTATTGACATATTTCCATTTTATAGATATAATTATACTATATTAGGAGGTGGCATGATGCTTGCTATTACAAACGCTGTTATCGTAATGACAGACCATTACATTTACGACGGAACCGTTCTTGTCGATGACGGCAGGATAGTCGAATTCGGCAGAAAGGTCAAGATCCCCGATGGCGCTGAAATACTTGACGTAAACGGCGCATACGTCGGTCCCGGTCTTATTGACATTCATACTCACGCTGACGGTGAGACGTTCTTTAACGACGATGCCGAAAAAGCGGCAGACACCCTGCTTCGCCACGGTGTTACCGACGTTCTCCCTGCCCTCTATTACAATATGAATAAGGAGCAGTACCTTACTGCTATCGCTTATCTCAAGGACGTAATGGCAAGCGGCAAGGCAAAGAATATTATCGGCTTCTATATGGAAGGCCCGTACCTCAATCCGAAATTCGGATGCAACCGCGAAAATAACCCCTGGAAGGGGCCCGTTGACGCAGCGAATTATAAGGATATCGTAGATGCAGCAGGAGACCTTGCAAAGGTCTGGTGCCTCGCTCCCGAAAGAGAAAATATCGAGGAGTTCGTTCGCTACGCCAAGAGCGTAAATCCGAATGCGGTATTCGCTGTGGCTCACAGTGAAGCGTCTCCCGAGGAAATTGAGAAGATCATTCCCTACGGTCTTAAGATCGCAACCCATCATACGAACGCAACCGGTACTCTCAACAAATATCCCGAGTGTCGCTCTGCTTGTGTTGACGAGTGCGCGCTTTATAATGACTCGATCTATACCGAGCTTATCTGTGATAAGGTAGGTATTCACGTTGATCCCTATATGCTTCGCCTTATCAGAAAGATAAAGGGAGATGACAAGATCGTCCTTATCGCCGACTCCTTCGTTGAGCACGGCCCGATCCCGGACGGCGACCTTTACGAGGGCGCGACCGACATCAACTTCGACTTTATGGGAGAGATCGCCGGCTCGAAGATGATCCTCGACGGCCCCTGCCAGAACATCATCAAGCACACCGGCGCTTCTGTATGTCAGGCGTTCAAGTTCGCATCGACCAACCCCGCAAATGTCCTCGGCTTAAGTGACCGCGGAAGAATCGCCGTCGGCAACGTCGCTAACCTTATCGTTGTCGACCACCTATTTAACGTCAAATACACCGTCTTTGGCGGTGAAATTGTAAAATAAAAAAATAAAAAATCAAAGGAGTAAAAGACAATGAACTTCATTACAGATCCCGCAACAAAATTTGACTTTGCCCCTGCCGATTTTGTTCCTTTCAAGGATAAAAAGGTTTGCGAGTACGTTCGCAGCCTCAGCGGCAAGGACCTCGAAAAGAGAGAGGACTGGTGGCATCCCGAATTCGAAGTTAAGGTTAT
>JAZNXR010000015.1:0-2628 GCA_045593985.1 Eubacteriales bacterium | reverse complement strand
GTCAGCCCACTTGGAAGACCGTATTTTACGATACCGAAAAATTCGCCCTTAATAACACGCAATTTTTTAATATCGAGTCTCGTTGCATCCTCTTGAACGCATAAGCATTTAACGGTAAGTACAGCAGCCAGATACTGTGAAATAGTCGTTGCGAGCGCTACTCCGGCAGCGTCCATTTCAAAAGCAGTAACGAAGAGAATGTTAAGAAGAACATTCGTAATTCCTGCAATAATAAGGAAATAAAGCGGACGCTTGGTATCGCCCTTCGTCCTTAAAATCGCCGCACCGAAATTGTAAATGAAGATTGCAGGGCATCCGGCGAAATAAATAAGAAGATAATTTACCGCCATGTCGAGTGAGTTTGGCGGACAATTCGTTATCTCCATAGCAAGCTCGGAAAGTGACGCGCCGACAATTCCAACAATAATACCGGATATAAGTGATACAGTCATTGCGGTATGTACGATTTCGGAGGTCTTCTCGCGGTCAGAAGCACCGATTGCTCTGGCAAGGGTTATATTAACGCCGCTTGAAAGTCCCATTACGGTATTAACGATAAGACTGATAAATGATCCGGTTGCACCAACTGCAGCGGTTGCGGCGGTTCCAGCAAACTGACCTACGACCGCTAAGTCTGCTGCGTTAAAGAGAATTTGAAGAATTCCCGAAAATACGATTGGTAACGAATAGAGTATCATGTTCTTGAAGATGGGGCCTTCAAGCATATCTATTCTCTTTGTTCTCATTTTTGTTCTCCTTTAAGAACGGCTATCTCTTACGAGCCGTATTCCTCAAGCTCAAGTCCTTCGTTGTGTTCAAGAGTATAGCGGATATTCCACTCGGAATTAAAGAGCAGATAATTCTTTCCTCTTACATCCTGAACCCATTTAACCTCATAAAGATATAGCTTACTCGGATCAACGCCGTCAGGAACTCGCTTAATCAGCGAATAAGACTGCGAAAATTGACGGTATTCAACACCGTATTCGTTCTTCATTCTTGATTCGAGAACGTCGAACTGAAGCTGTCCGACAACGCCTACATAGACACGCTCAAAGCCCGAATTAGGCTCGAAAAATATTCTGATCGCACCTTCCTGCGCAATCTGGTTAACACCCTTTGAAAACTGCTTGCGCTTCATGCTGTCAATCTGCTCGATAACCGCAAAGCACTCGGGAGCAAAGGTTGGGATTCCTTCGAAGGTTATTCCCATACTCTTTTCACAGATAGTATCACCGATTGAGAATATGCCCGGATCGAAAACGCCGATAATGTCTCCTGCGTATGCCTCGTCGACAATTGAACGCTCCTGAGCCATCATCTGCTGCGGCTGTGAAAGCTTTATCATCTTACCTTCCTGAACGTGGAAGTACTCGTTATTACGCTCAAATTTTCCCGAAACGATTCGCATAAACGCTATTCGGTCGCGGTGCGCCTTGTTCATATTCGCCTGAATTTTGAATACGAAAGCAGAAAATCTTTCGTCACAAGGATCAACCATTGCTTCTCCCGCCTTGCGAGGAAGCGGCGTTGTTGTCAGCTTCAGGAAATTTTCAAGGAAAGTTTCAACTCCGAAGTTATTCAGCGCCGATCCAAAGAACACAGGACTTAGCTTTCCAACACGAACCTTTTCAAGATCAAAATCAAAGCAAGCTCCGTCAAGAAGCTCGATCTGCTCGGTCAATGTTGCTCTATCGTATTCGCCTATCAAGGAATCAAGCTTTTCCGTATCTGTAATATCACACTCGATTGCTGCAAGGCGATCACGACCGCGATGTGCGTCTGCATAGGAAAGCACACGCTTATTTACGCGGTCATACACGCCCTTAAAGCCTACGCCGCAGCCTATCGGCCAGTTCATGGGATACGTGCCGATGCCAAACTCACTTTCAAGCTCATCGATGAGGTCAAAGGGATCTCGAGCCTCATGGTCAAGCTTATTGATAAAGGTGAAAATCGGAATATTTCTCATAGCGCAGACCTTGAAAAGCTTTCTTGTCTGCGGCTCAATACCCTTTGCGGCATCTATAACCATAACTGCGCTGTCGGCAGCCATAAGAGTGCGGTAGGTATCCTCCGAGAAGTCCTGGTGACCGGGGGTGTCAAGTATATTGATACAATAACCGTCGTATTCAAACTGCATAACGGAGGAGGTAATAGAAATACCTCTCTTTTTCTCCATTTCCATCCAGTCGGATACCGCATGCCTGTCGGAAGCCTTACCCTTAACCGAGCCTGCTGTCTGTATTGCGCCTCCGTAAAGAAGGAGCTTTTCAGTGAGCGTCGTCTTACCTGCATCGGGGTGCGAGATTATAGCAAAAGTGCGGCGACGCTTAATTTCATCAATGATTGGCATTTATTTGTCCTCTCTAAATAATCCTCTATTACATACAGAGTCATTGTACCATATTATCTCAATCTATGCAAGCAAAATAGCAAAATAAAAACATATTTTTTGCATAAAAAAACCTCCGCCGAAGCGGAGGTTTTTCGTTAATTATTTGCTATTACTCACCGAAGGGGTTAAGCGCCGGCAGAGCAAGTCTTCCGAAGCTGAAGTTAAGGAATCCGGAGGCAGTAATAACGTCTTCGTTTTCAAATACTACTACGTTCATGGTAGGCATTTCA
>JAZNXR010000014.1:0-23477 GCA_045593985.1 Eubacteriales bacterium | reverse complement strand
CCCGGAAGAATTTTTGAAAGCTGCGGAGGATTTGATCCGTTGGACGTGCTTTCCGTTTCTTCTGACGAGATTGTTATCAGATTGGATGAAGAAACAAAATCACTCCACCCCGGCGAAACTATTACTATGCACTATGAGTTGCCGGGACTGATCGCTGACGGTAGCGGATTTGAGTATTTCACACTAACCGTCCACTGGCTTACAGAAGAGGAAGCGGAATCAGTCGTCGTTGAGCCTATGGGAAAACAAGGATAAAATGCCCGTTTTCGCTTTCGGCAGTTCATTGTATTAACGAACAGGTTATTACACAAACGAAAAACCACCCAATCGGGTGGTTTTTTATTTAAAAAATCTTTGTAAACAATTTCTCCCTTAACCGAGCACAAAGACCAAGGAAAGGACATTTTGGTTTTAAACTCCATATGTCGGAGACAAAGAATAGGCTTTAGGGGATGTTCCAACAAATTTCTTAAAGACCTTACTGAAATAAGACGGATCGGAAAAGCCGCATTTTTCGGCGGTTTTCTCCACGGAGTAGCCGCCTGTCAGAAGGTTTCGTGCATGATTAATGCGCACCGCGTTCAAAAACTCATTGAATGATACACCGGTCTCGCTTTTACACCATTTGCAAAAATGCTGCTTACTGTATCCAAAATGCTCCGCTGCATGCTGCAAGGTCAGCTTTTTTCCATAATTTTCTTCCACGAACTCCATCATTGCGATTGCTGCCTTGCTATACTCCGTTGCAGGAATATCGCTCTTTTTTTGCTCAAGGATTATCTGAAAAAAGCGAAGCGTGTCGGCTACTCTTGAAACAAACGGTCGATTTTCGTCAAGGATCGACTGCGCCATCTCCCAAAGCATATCAAAGTCGTCGCACCGAAACGCAAGCTCGAAAAGAGGATGATTATCCTTCAACAGAATTTTCTTAACATCAATAAATAGCGCCAGGGCATCAATATTGATGTGAAAGGCGCAAACCATATCATCTTTACCGCTTCCGCCCTTGCGATAGATTGAGGTGTGCAAATATTTCGGGGGGATAAAAAATACGTTCTTTTCTTCATACTCAAACCGTTTTCCGTTGATAAACGTTTCCCCCTCTATCCCTCGGACAAAGCTGACCTCTACCGTTTCTCCGTAATGCAGAGTGGAGACAGTCGTCTTGCCCATAATATCGGGAAGCTCCTTCTTGGAATCTATAATCCAATATTGGGGACGCGTTGTTTCCTTATGCATCATCGTTCACCTCGCTTTGAGATCATGATATCATGTTTTTACTGACTTTGCAAGAAAAAGCCGCATTTTATGCGAATATTTTACCGAAAAATGAGATTATTTTGCATTAACAATCACGAATGCGGATGTTATAATGCTGATAGAATCATGAAAAGGAGTATTCAATATGATTAATGGTCGTAATACAAAAAGAGATCTTCTCGAGTTTGCCGATCCTCTGTTCGGCGTAGGCAGCGCCACCTCGGCGGGACCTACATTACCTTCGGGATCTATTCATCCAAGCCCCGAAACGCTCGAAAAGGACTGTGGCGGATATTTACGCAATCAGCCGATCGTCGGCTTTGGACAGGCGTACGTCTCAGGAGCCGGTGGAACAAAATGCTACGGAAACTTTTTATTGGCTCCGACGGTAGGAGAAATCGAGCTTGATCACAGAAAAAGGGCTTCGTTTGCTAAAAACCGCACTGAAAAAGCAAAATGTTATCAGTATGAGGTTGAGCTTGAAAACGGCATTGCGGCCCGCGTCACGCCCGCGCACAATGCTGCAATCTATTCATTTGAATACCCGGACGGCGAAGACGCTTACCTTTTGATTGACGCCGCACATAAGTTGGATATCGATGCGAGCATGAAAAAAGGCTCTCTTACCGTTGACGCCGAGAAGAAAAGCATTTACGGCGGCGGTAGATTCTTTGGCAACTGGGACGAGCTTGACTGGGATATGTATTTTGCCATGGAGTTTGATACCGATTTCGAGGAAATCGGCATTTTTGAGGGCGATGAGATCTATTCGGTGTCAGGGCTCACTCGCAAGTCGATTGACGAGGAAAAGAGGCTCGGCGCGTATGTAAAATTTGCCAAAGGCGCAACTGTCAAGGTCAAGATTTCAATTTCCTTTGTCAGCGCAGATCGGGCTAAAGAGTTTCTTGCAGAGCAGATCCCCGATTTTGACTATAATAGAGTTAAAGAAAATGCCAAAAACGCCTGGCGAAGCATTCTCGGCGCTATTGATATTCGCACCGATGATCCGGTATTGCTCCGTAGATTCTACACTGCAATGTACCATATGAATGTCCAGCCGCGCAACCGCATGGCCGATCATGGCAAATGGGATGATTTTCACACAATTTGGGATACATGGAAAACGGTATTCCCGATGTATTCCTTGCTGTATCCGAAGAAAATGGGGGCAATTATCGAGTCTATGATTGATCGCGCAAAGGAAAACGAGCGCATAGGCAACGGAATCGTGATTGCTGACGAATATATGGCGGCACAAGAGGGAGTTGCGGGACAGGGCGGCAACGATGTAGATAACGTGATTGTTGATGCCTATCTCAAGGAGATCCCCTTAGAGAGATACGGCTGGGAAGATATTTACTCGGTACTTCTTCGCAGCGCAGAGCAAATGCGTACTGCCGAATATATAGAAAAAGGCTTTGCTACCGATAACAGACAAACGGCAAGCGGAGTACCGTATACCGACCGTCTCGTGCCCGCCTCTGCCACTATGGGCTTTGCCTTTAACGACAAGGCAGTGGCAACCATGTCACGCAAAATGGGAAAGCAAAAGGAATTTGAAAAATACGAGGCGCGTTCTGCAAATTGGCTGAACGTGTGGAACAAAGAATCCGAGAGCGAGGGCTTTTACGGATTCCCTCAGAATCCGAACAGGGACGGCAGCTTTGACGTTGGGTTTGATCCTCACGGCGGATATAATACTCACTTTTACGAAATGACGGCTTGGGATGCTTCCTACGTTAACTATAACGATGTTCCACGGCTAATTGAGACTATGGGAGGAGTCGAAACCTTTATCGAACGACTTCTTTGGGCATGCGAGCATAGCGTAAACTACTATAATGACGACGAAGGAAAAGAGGGGTATCTCAATTTCACCAACGAGCCGTCTTTCCACATTCCGTGGCTCTTCTGTACTGATGAGATCCGACGCCCCGACCTGGCGGCAAAGGTTATTGACGGAGTTGTTTCAAGGTTTTCTCTTGAAAACGATTATCCGGGTGACGAGGACAATGGGGGAATGTCGTCATATTACGTATTTCTTATGTGTGGATTCTTCCCCTATGCTACTACCGAGAATTACTATCTCCACGGCACGAGAGTGGAGGAGATAATTTTTCATTTAGGTAACGGCAGAGACCTTATAATAACGGGTGAGAACGTAAACGACGAGAACATCTATGTTCAGTCCGCAACCTGGCAGGGCAAGCCTCTTAATGCTTGCAAGCTTACACATAAGCAAATTGCCGAGGGCGGCGAGCTGCATTTCGTAATGGGAGACAAGCCGTCTGACTGGGCGAGAGGATAAGAGTGCCAAACTAATTGAGCGACACCGTACCCAAAAAGAAGAAGCATCCGAATGGATGCTTCTTCTTTTTGGGTAGATGGGAATTGTTAAATAATAAGGCCGTTCTCCCGCTTTTCACTTGGCGCATATCCATAATAATTTTTATATGCTCGACTAAATGCATAAATAGACTGATAACCTATCAATTCCGAGACCTCGGATACGGAATGGTGTTGCAAGAGATGATTTGCAAGCTCCATTCGTTTTTTGTTTCGGTATTCAATAAGATTCAACCCAAAAGCTTCTTTGAATTTTCTTTCTAAATAAAATTTGTCGTAAAAGAAGGTTTTTGCAAAATCGTCAAGCGTCATTCCCATGCCGTTTCCCGCATCGATATAATCCTTGATCTGATTAGCTACGTTTAAATGCTTCTCGCTTTGCAGCAATTCCGAATAATTATCGTTTATTATAAAAGAAATCAATTCTATTAACAATGATTTTTTCAGAATATTGTTTGAATTTCCCGAAACTATCTGATAAAAAGATCTTAAAAAAACAGGCTTGCTTTGAATATTGATAAGCGGGGTTCGAGCAAACGAAGAAAAGTAATCCTCATGTACCCATTCTCGCTCCACGTCAGACATTTTGTCATGGTCCTTAAAGGATATCGGTATTATTTCACTTTGAGGGCGGTGTGTAATATCAAAATGAATATGGGGCTGAGATATTTCTCCTGAGTCAATTATAAAGCTGTGCGGTATTCCCGGGCGGATAAAAATGATATCCCCGGCTTTGCAGCAGTAGGGAATATCATCGTAAATAAGGCTAAAGCTTCCTGTTTCAAGGTATATAAGCTCGTAATCGTAAATTACACGCCTTGCAATATTATGTCCTTCAGGAATTCTCGACTCCCTTGCTAAACGAATATAAGGATTGATTAATGACAAGTTCATATTAATCCTCCTGTCAAGAAATGTTAAATTAAGCGCAATATTTATCATTTATATTTTACCATAAATTCGTTATAATTTCAACAGAAACATTGCGGAGGTACAATAAATGTTAAATAATCTCACACTCAAGAAAGACATTCGCACCTTTTCGGTTTGTCCCGAAAATCCAACGGGCAAGAAGGGCGAGGGCGGAATGGCAAAAGAGGGAAGCGCCTCTCTTGCGTCGCGCGAGCTTGGGCAGGGCTGGAAGGTAAATCCATTTTTGATGCTTCAGCCGGGAACGAAGACTGTTCTTGCCGATATAAAGGGGCAGGGTGCTATAAAGCACATCTGGCTGACCGACAGCGCAAAGGCAGGACGTCTGCTCATACTCCGCATCTTTTTCGACGGACACGATAATCCCGCCGTTGAAGCGCCGATCTCCGATTTCTTCGCCAACGCCGACTATATGGAATACCGTCAGCTTTCGAGCTTGGCAATTTGCGTTAATCCGAGAAAGGGACTCAACTGCTATTTTGAGATGCCTTATTTCAAGAGCTTCAAAATTGAGGTCGAAAACATCGGGCCCGACGAATGTCAGATATACTATCAGGTAGACTTCGAAGAAAAGGTGCTTGATCCCGAAACGCTCTATTTCCATGCGCAGTTCAGACGCGTAAATCCGCTTCCGTACAAGCAGCCGTACGTTATTCTCGATAATATCAAGGGTAACGGTCACTATGTCGGCACCTATATGCATTGGGGTGTAAAGAGCAACCGCTGGTGGGGCGAAGGTGAGATAAAGTTCTATATCGACGGCGATAAGGAGTTCCCGACCATCTGCGGAACGGGCACGGAGGACTATTTCTGCGGCGCGTACAACTTCGACGTAAACGGCGAGTACGTCGAGTACACCACGCCATACGCCGGAATGTATAAGGTCGGTCATACCGACGGGCTTTATAAGTCACAGCGTTATTTCAATATGTACCGTTGGCATATTACCGATCCGATCTATTTTAAGGAAGACCTTAAAGTAACCATACAGGCGCTCGGTTGGCGTAGCGAGCAGAGATATATGCCTCTTCAGGACGACATTTCGTCGGTCGCGTATTGGTACTCCGACACGCTTGACGACGTTTATCCCGAGTTCCCGACCAAGGACGAGCTGGAGATAATATAATCTGTTGCACCTGTTTTGTCAAGATAACTTAAAAAGAAAAACCACACGATCGGGTGGTTTCTTTTTTGCTGCAGATAAAAAATGTTATCGTTAAAAACCAGCCGATAGGTCCTTGCTTTCAATGGCTATTTGAATTTCGGTGCTTTTAGTAGATGCTGCGCATGGAACGATGTTGTAAAACGCAGGAAAGCACCACCCGAAAGGTGAATTGTTTTCCTATCGTCAAAAGATTGCTATTCGTCATACTATAGAATCACTCATTTTCTTCATGCGTTTTCGGCGATTTCATATATCATTCGTTCCAAGAATTGATAGTAAACATTTTTTGTAATAACCGCTAAAAATCGACTTTTGTTGACAAAACATTGATTTTGTGCTACAATGTAGCCTATCGTTTTTACGAAAAATATTTTGATTCAACAATAGTAAGAGAATACGCGAAATAAAGTTTGGAAATTAGTTTAATATATTTTGAGGGATATTATGAATATTATTGAAATTGCCGAGATCATTAGCGCATTTGCAACATTTTTAACGGTATGTTTGGCTGTTATTGAGTTGGTTTCCAGACGCAGGTTGAAAAATGCTGAAGAAGCGATTGAGGCGTACGCAAACTATTTGATTGCGGAACAGCAAATTAGTTATCTTGTGTGCAGTGCTTTTGCTTTAATAGAAAAATGCGACAAAACTAAATATCAAGAGTATAAATCTTACGCTACGTCGCATATGCCGGACTCGTCACTTGTTTTCCTGATACAATCCGTTGAAAAGGAAAGCATTACAACCTTTGATTCCAATAAGGCTTCGGGGAAGAGCAAATCAAAGGTCATCCTGGATGCTGCAGGCGCGGCATCGGATGTTGTTGCAGCTGTAAGGACATTATATCAAACAATTCTTGACCATGATGAGTATCCAAGTGAAGCCATTTATGATGCGTGTGAGTTGATCAAAACATCAAGCGCAAAGTTAGATTCGCTCAATTCAAAAGCAGAAAAAGTACTTAACCAAAACTTAAAAGATATCAATAAATCTTCTAAATCATACATTATATCACTAGTATGCATCAGTCTGTTCTTTTTTTGTGTTTGTGTTATTTTGGGCTTATTGTAATCAAAAATTCCATAGTCGATACAATTTCGGCTATGGAATTTTGCCTTATATGCCCCCAAAAGCCTTATTTTTGCCCTTTAACCACTAATTTCGGCAGTTTTGATGGTGGCTTTTTTGATTCCGCCTTCGGCGGAGGGGAAGGGGCTTCATGACACCTCATCGCAAGCAAATGGTGAACTGCCGCTTGACTATTTATTATTCATATGTATTTTCCCAAAGCGATTACGAAATTCCGAAGGATAACAGCCTTCATGGTATTTAAAGTATCCAATGAAGGCTTTGTCGCTTGGGAATGCAAGCTCTGCTGCTATTTCCTTTACATACTTTTCTGTATTGCATAAAAGCTCCTTGGCTCTCGCAAGCAAATAATTATTGATAAGTGCCTTCGTGCCAATTCCGCAATTCCTTTTGCAAATTCGGTTTATGTGGTCGGGGGAATAGCTGAAATGCTCCGCCACACTTTTAGCGGTGAGAGAGGCATCTGCATTTATTCTTATCCACTCAAGAAGTGTCTCGGCAATACTGTTATAGCTGCCCACGCCTTTTTCGGATAAATGACAAAGCACGGCGAGTATATGAATGAGCACAGAATTTACGGCGTATTCGGGAATGCTCGGCAGATTGTTATAGTGCAAAAGCTCCTTAAAGAGATACATATCGTTGAAGCTTTCGAAAAAGCGTTTATCAAATGGGAGGCAATCCCCCTTTACTGAAAAATGTACCCAATAAAAGCTGACGTCACTCGTTACCTTCGTCCCGTAATGAAGCACATTCGGGGATAGAAGAATCAGCTGCCCCTGCTTTACCGTATATTCGCGATCTCCCTCTTGAATATATACCGTTCCTTTTGTGACACATATTATCTCATAGGTTTTTTCTGTTCGCTTGGGGTGTATCCACTCCGTTGTAGTTGAAAAAAGCCCCGTATATGAAAAAACAAAGTTGTTGTTTGTCAGAATATTCATATCGTTTTTTCTTACCTCGTGTCGTGTTTTGAGAATTGATTATCGTATGAGTATATTATATAATAAACCCACAAGAAAATCAAATATTTTTGAAAATACAGTTGTTTCGAGGTATTATTATGAAAACATACTCATATAAAAATGTGTGTCTCACATCAGGCTATCTTTTCGAAAAGCAAGAGCTAAATCGGAAAATCACGATTGACGTGGTATACGACCGCTTCTTTGAAACGGGCAGAATATCTGCCTTTGATTTCGACTATAAGCCCGACGTCGAAGGCTCTGTTAAGCCACATTTCTTTTGGGATAGTGACGTTGCTAAATGGATAGAAGGCGGAGCTTATATTCTTAAGCATCACCCCGAGATGCATGAGCTTGAAGAAAAGATAGACAGCATCATATCCAAAATAAAGGAGCATCAAGAGGATAACGGCTATTTCAACATTTACTTCACTGTCTGTGAGCCTGAAAGTAGGTTTTTAAGGCGCCACGATCACGAGCTTTACTGTGCCGGACATCTGATGGAGGCGGCTGTTGCATACGCCGAAGCGACGGGCAAGACAGAGCTTCTTGAATGTATGGGAAAATATGCGGAACATATATACAATGTGTTCGTTGTTGAAAAGAGCGGCGCATTCTTCACACCCGGGCACGAGGAGATAGAGCTTGCTCTCGTTCGTATGTACCGCTATACAGGCAAAAGAAAATATCTTGATCTTGCATCTCATTTCATAAATACCCGAGGAACTATTATCGAGGACGATTATCCCGAGCAAACCCAAAGTCACAAGCCCGTTAGAGAGCAGACGGATGCCCTCGGGCACGCGGTCCGCGCTTTATATCTTTACACGGGCATGGCGTATCTTGCAAAAGAGACGGATGACGATGAGCTGAAAAAAGCTTGCCGTATTCTTTGGAAAGATATAACGACGAGTAAAATGTACGTAACGGGCGGCGTCGGCTCTTCTGAAATAGGCGAGGCGTTTACAAGAAGCTACGATCTTCCAAATGATACGGCTTATGCCGAGACCTGCGCAGCGATATCTCTTGCGTTTTTCAGTAATGCTATGCTTGCCCTTGAAAACGATGCAAAATACGCCGATATAGTTGAGCGCACTTTATACAACGGTGTGCTATCGGGATTATCAATAGACGGACAAAGATTCTTTTACACAAATCCTCTCGAAATAAATATGTCAGAGCGATGGTCTACCCCTCAAGGAAAACGCAGATTCCCCATAACACAGCGCCCCGCCATATTTGGCTGCTCCTGCTGTCCGCCTAATATTAACAGACTTCTTTCCTCTATTGGAAACTACGTTTACGGTATTGATGACGACATCTTATACGTCAATCAGTTCATCTCCTCACGGTTGTGTGACGATGGGGTGTGCTGCACTCAAGAAACCGATTATCCCAACAGCGGAATAATAAGCCTGACAGCTAAAGGCGCTGCCAAGGTAGCAGTGCGAATACCGTCATGGTGCGAGCATTTTACTCTTAACAAGCCATATACCGTTGAACGCGGATATGCGGTTGTTGAGAACGACGGCTCCGAGATTAAGGTGGAATTTGACATAAAACCGAGGCTTGTGTATGCCGACAGCCGTGTGATGAGAAATGCAGGGCGTGTATGTGTCGCAAGAGGTCCTGTAATATATTGCGCAGAGGGCGTGGACAACGGCGCAGATCTTCATAGCTATTCTATTTCCCAATCACCTGTATTCAACGAAGTTTTCGACAATAGCTTCGGACTCTACACGCTGACAGTTGATTGCGTAAAAGAAATGGATTTCGGCGATGGGCTTTATTCAAATTTCGCACCGCAAAAGGCGAGAGCAAGCCTTAAGCTCATTCCCTATAATTGTTTTGCAAACAGAGGCGAGACTGATATGATAGTCTGGCTACGCCGCGAATGATCAAAAAAACACAAGCTCTGTCATAAGGAATAGGCATCTGTTAAGGAAGCACAATCCAAAAAAACCACCCGATCGGGTGGTTTTTCTTTTGTGTCGATAATCTTAATCCTGCTTTGATTTTTGGGCAAAAACGAGGAATTTGGAGATGAAATAATTTGTTATAACAACGACAATTGCGCCGATGAGCTTTGCGATGTTTTCTCCCGTAAAGAGCCAGAAATCACGGTAGCTGACCGCTTCGCAAACCCACATACAGCCGTAAATAATAAGCGTTTCCAAAACGAGAGTAACAAGGCGTGACGAGGAAAAAACGGCAAGCTGCTTTAAGACGGTGGCAACGCCTTTATTCTGATCACGGAAGACGAATATTTTGTTTACGACAAATGCGAACAGCACAGCGGCGATCCACTGGACGACCTGCGCAATCAGGATCAACAGATCGTTTGCACGGCCGCTTTCGGTATGCATTGAGGGCTTAAGCAGAGCAATGATCAAGGCGTAAGTTCCGAAGCCGACTATGGTAGTCAAAACCCCGAAAAACAGATAATCGATCATCTCTTTATGTTTTTTATATAGTTCCTTCATTTTCCTTGCTTTCTTTTTTGAGTTGTTTCTTTATGCGGCGCAAATCCTTCAGCATACGAATCGTATCACGGAATATGTTCACCTTGGATTCACGGTGATTGACAATTTTTATCGGATATTCGAGAATACGGCTCTTGCGATTCTGCATTCGAAGTATTACCTCCAAATCGAAGGCAAAGCCGTCTATAATGCAACGGGAGAAAACCTCTTTTCCTGCTTTGGCACGGAATGCCTTGCAGCCGCACTGTGAATCGGAGACCTTAAGACCGCCGAAAAGCTTAAGCATACCGAGGTATACCTTTGAAGTGAGCTTGCGAATGGCGGTATATCCTTCATAGCCCTCGGGGTGAATGGCACGGGAGCCAATAAGCATATCGGCGTCGGGATTTTGCTCCATTTCCTTAAAGATGCCCTCGATAACGTCGGTGCCAAACGCCAAATCAGCATCGGTGAAAAGGATGATATCTCCCTCGGCGTGCAAAACCGCCTCTCGCACAGCCTTGCCTTTTCCTGCATTTGCTTCATAGCCTATTGCTCTGACGTTCTTTAAGCCGAGCGCCTCAACGGCTTCCTTGCAGCCGTCCTTGCTACCGTCGTCCGAAAAGAGTATTTCATAGTCCTCAAACCGACCTTCCATATAATCCGAAAGAGTCTTTGCGGTTTTGGCGATGATGCTTATTTCGTTGTACATGGGGATACAAACAGAATATTTCATATATTCTCCGTTACGTTGTTTTTGATTTTTTCCTGCGAACCTTTATTGCGTTATCTATGAGTATGCCTGCAAGCAGAATAATTACGCCTGAGATGCTGATGCTTTTTCCGAGAGCGAAGCCGGGAGCTCGGTAGACTATTTTGATCTCATGCTCTCCTGCCGGTATTTCACAGCCGATAAATGCGGTATTAACTTTCAAAAGCTCTGTTTCTTTGCCGTCAATGTAAATGCGATATCCGCTATCATAGGGAAGTGTAGTCGCCATAACGCCATCGGCATCAAGCCTAACCCTTGAGCTGATCACGCTGTTTTTGCTATCAAAGACAATATCGCTTGCGGGGACAAAGGGCACATTCTCGGGCGAAATATCAAGCGTGTGAACGCTGATGCCCGAAAAATCGTAGTGGCCTTTTGTGAATGAAAATACAAGCTCGGTTATCGGCTCCTTTGAAGAAAGTACGTATTCAAAGACGTTGTTGTGGTTGTGATAGATCGAGCTGGACTCCGAAAGGAGATTGTTGACGCCGTTTACGGTAATGTCAAGGTCGTGATTCGGGTTGTAGTTTAATGAAAAACGGACAAGAACAAATTTGCCGTCGATCGGCTCGTCCAAGGGAACTATCATCGTTTCGCCGTCATTACTAATATCTAATACGTAATTATCTTTCAGACTGCCGACTGCGATTTTTGAAACATTTTCAGCTATGTAAGTGCTGTTTTTCATACCGTCAACCGTGACCGTGCCGAACAGGGCGCTGATTTGGTCGGGGCAGGAAAGGGAAAGATAATCATCCTCCGATATCATTTGAGTGTGAGTGTAGATCAAGGGGAGGAAGAATTTGTTTTCGAATACGGTACAGCCGTCCTGACTGTCGATTTTATCGTAATACAGCTCGTCGGGATCGCCTGCGGCATAGATGTATTTTACGCCCATGAAGGAATTGAAAAGCGGATTAGTTGAAGCAACGTCGATATAGTCGTTGTCGAACTGAATGTTATTGCCGAGCATTTCGTTATAAAAGCGTATGAAATACGGATTACTTGTCGACGAATAGATCGACGTGCCAAACCAGTTATCGGCATAAGTCAGGTTTACGGTGTCGTGCCGATTAAGTAAACTTGTTGACCGATAGAAGGTGGGATCCTTTTTTGCCACCTTGTTTGCCAGGCTTTCGACAGATGCGTTATCGGAATCAAGGGCGGTAAAAGTGCTTACTCTAACGAAATCCTCGGTTAACTGAACGGCAATGTTTGTGACCGTGAGAAGCATTGCTGTTGATAAAGCCACGATTTTCCAAACGCTTTTTTTGCTCAAGCGGAATCGGAAATAAACTGCAAGAGTAACTGCTGTCAGGACCGCATCGACGATCATGAGGGCGATCCACGAGGGCTTTGATATGTTTATTCTCACGAGCAAAAGAGCGAACGAAACGCAAAGCGCAGCAAGGGCAGGAATCAGCTTCTCTCTTTCCTTGCATCTTTCCAACATTGAACAAAAGCAAAGAGAATAAAGGGGAGTCAAGGCGATCAGTATTTTGCCTCGAATGTACAGCCCACCGTTCAGAAGAAGCAAGGAAACAGGTGCAAGCGTTAAAATCAGCAGTATGATGCTGAAAATACGGTCCTGCCTTTTGCTCGAAAAGAGCATGGTAAATATGCTGAAAAGCATAATGAATGTTAGTCCCGGCGTGAAGCCACGGTAAAACAGCTCCTTTATGCTGGGGAATATAAGCTCTACTGCGGAGAAGGACATTCCTGCGGAATCGGAAATGCGCCCCCCAAAGATTATAAGAGCCGTAGGGATAAGCAAAACAGCGCTTATCATAACGCCGAGAATAAACGGAACTGCGCCGACAAACAGCTTTGAGAGGGAAAAGGGCTTTTGCTCAAGAATGCGGTATATGTAATAAGTGAAAAGACCGATCAGCGCAGTAGGGCTGTACATATAGCTGGTAAGTATTATTGCCGCAACGCTGACGGTGAGCAAAAGATACTTTTTTTGCTCAACAAAGCGGTCGATTCCTATTAGTCCGAGCAGCACAAAGGGTATGTACCACACAAACATAATATGGTGATGCGCATGATAAAGAAGCGCAGGCGTGAGAGCAAAGATCGAAGCGCCGCAGAAAGCGACGGTTTCCTCAAAGCGATGCTTGAGCCAATAATATGCAAGGACGCCGCTGACGAGGTATAAAACTGCGCTTGCGACCTGCACATAGATCGGCATTGGCACAAAGGGAAGCAAATACGAAATAAGAAAAATCGGATTAAAAAGTCCGTAATATGCAAAAGCAAAGACGTTCTGTCCGCCGCCAAGCCCCATTGCAAGATCTGGTGCGATGCGTCCCGTCTCATAAAAGAGCTTTCGATAATAATCGGGAAGGGCAGAGTGCTGAGTCATCCAGTCGAATTCGGAAGCAAATGTCGCGGTTTTGATTAAGGAAATCGCAAGCAACATAAGCTGAAGAAGGAAAATCAACAGCGGATAATGCTTTTTCGAAAAGAACTTACGAATGTTCATTATTTTACCTTTCCGAACAGAATGTAAAGAGAAAATCTCAGAAAACAACTCATTATAGTATAGCTCGATTTCACAAATATGTCAAGTCGTTTTTAGTAGGCGCCTATAAATAGGCGTGCTAAAAAAATGAATTTTGTCAAATTCGTCAAATTACTGTACCTTGGCTAATTGAAAATATTGTTAGCTTTTTGGATATATAATCGAAAAATGTATTGATTTTCAAAGCTATATGGTGTATAATAATATAGTGCAAATATGTGCACGTCTATTTTTTGCGCCGTTTTTTCGTGCGGTTTTGACCGTATCAGGAAAGGACTTTTTATGAATATATGGCTTATCAATCATTATGCCGTACCGCCACAGTATTATCCCTTGGCAAGACAAACCTATTTTGCTAAGCATCTTATGGCGATGGGGCATGATGTTACTATATTTGCCGCCAGTACGGTTCATAATTCGGATAGGAATCTGATCACCGACAAAGCAAAGTGGCGTGAAGAAACCGTTGACGGTGTGCATTACGTATACGTCCGCTGCTCCGATTATAACGGAAGCGGAATAAAGAGAGTATATAATATCTGCCAGTTCGCCTGGAAGCTTCCCGGCGTTTGCAAGCATTTCCCCAAGCCCGATGCTATCGTGGCGACGTCAATGCCGCCCACCTCCTGTGCGATGGGAATTCGTCTTGCCCGTAAATACGGCTGTCGGGGAATTGCGGAAATTGCCGACCTTTGGCCGGAATCTATTGTTGCTTACGGAATTGCAGGGCCGAAAAATCCTGCGGTAATAGCTCTCAGATGGCTCGAAAAGTGGATATACAAAAAAGCGGATGCCGTGGTTTTCACAATGGAAAACGCTTATCAGTATATCGAGGAGCAGGGCTGGGAAAAGGATATCCCGAAAAGCAAGGTGTTCTACGTTAATAACGGCGTAGATTTAAAGCTTTTCAACGAGAACAGGGAAAAGCATCACTATGACGATCCCGACCTCGACGATGCCGAAGCCTTCAAGGTGGTGTATACCGGCTCGATTCGTAAGGTCAATAACCTCGGATTGCTTCTCGACGCCGCAAAGCTGGTCGAAAATCCAAAGGTGAAGTTTCTCATCTGGGGTGACGGCGATGAGCTTGACGGTCTTCGCCTGCGTGTTGAAGAAGAACAGATCAAAAACGTCGTATTCAAGGGCAGAGTGGCAAAGCACTTTGTCCCGTCAATTGTCAGCCGCGCCGACTTGAATATTGCGCATAACACGCCAACACCGCTTTTTGCCTACGGAATCAGCTTTAACAAGCTCTTTGATTATCTGGCGGCGGGAAAGCCGATCTTATCCGACTTCCCAAGCGGTCACAATCCATCGGTTGCTTTTGGCGCAGGTGAAGAAATCACAGAGCCGAGTGCTGAAAATATTGCCCGTTCGATCGAAAGCTTTGTCAGTATGGACGGAGAGACCTATTTGCAGTACAGTCAAAATGCTCTTGAAACAGCAGAAAAATATTGCTTTGAAGAGCTTACAAATAAGCTGCTTTCGGTAATCGAAAACAGAACATAACTCAGAAAGAAGGACAGATATGCAATTTATTGACTTGAAGGCGCAGTATAATGCGCTGAAAGCGGAAATTGATGAAAGCATAAGAAAGGTGCTTGACGCAGGCCAGTATATCGGCGGCGCTCCGGTAAAGCAGCTTGAAGAGGAGTTTGCCTCTTACGTTGGCAGGAAGCACTGCATTAGCTGTGCAAACGGAACCGATGCGCTTCAAATTGCTTATATGGTTTACGGTATAGGAGCAGGAGATGCGGTATTTTGTCCCGACATTACCTTCATATCCTCCACAGAGCCGTCAAAAATGTTCGGTGCTGCATCGGTTTTCTGCGATGTTCAGCCCGACACGTATAACCTTTGCCCCGAGAGCCTCGAAAAGCAGATTCAGGCAGTGCTTGCCGAGGGAAAGCTAACTCCCAAGGCGGTGGTTGCCGTTGATATCCTCGGAAACCCCTGCGATTACGATAAGATAATTCCGATTTGCGAAAAGTACGGGCTTGTTTTG
This sequence comes from Eubacteriales bacterium, assembly GCA_045593985.1. Lineage (GTDB taxonomy): Bacteria > Bacillota > Clostridia > Oscillospirales > CAG-272 > Colimorpha_A. Next base: position 7,956 of record JAZNXR010000014.1, on the reverse strand, counting down.
ATAGAGGACGCCGCACAGAGCTTCGGCGCTTCCTACAAGGGAAAGAAATGCTGCTCGTTCGGTGATATCGCAACGACCTCGTTCTTCCCCGCAAAGCCCCTCGGATGCTACGGAGACGGCGGTGCGATCTTCGTTGATGACGACGAAATCGCGGCAATTATCCGTTCAATATGCGTTCACGGCAAGGGCCCGAAGGGAAAATACGATAATGTTCGTGTAGGAATGAACTCCCGTCTTGATACGATTCAGGCGGCTATCCTGCTTCCTAAATTCAAGGCTCTTAAGGATTACGAGGTTGACGATCGCCAGAAGGTCGCCAAGCGCTATAACGAGGCGTTCAAGGACGATTTCGTTACGCCGTTCGTTCAGGACGAATGCATTTCGGTATACGCTCAGTATGCTATTCTTGCAAAGGATACCGAAACACGAGACAGAGTTGTTGCACATCTCAGCGCAAAGGGTATCCCGAATATGATCTACTACCCAACGCCTCAGCATGCGTTGCCTGTTTTTGAACACGAGCCGCATTATGCAGAGACCTTCGTTAATTCCGATGATTACTGCGCGAGAACGCTTTCGCTTCCGATGCATCCTTATATGACCGAGGAGGAGCAAAAGCTCGTTATTGATTCGGTTTTGGAGGCGCTGTGATGGAGAAAAACTATTTCGTTCACGAGTCAAGCTACGTTGACGACGGTTGTACTATCGGAGAGGGAACGAAAATCTGGCACTTTTCCCATATCATGAGCGGCTGTACGATCGGAAACAAATGTAACATAGGTCAAAACGTCGTTATTTCCCCCGGTGTTATCCTGGGAAACGGTGTTAAGATTCAGAATAACGTCTCGGTGTATACCGGTGTCGTTTGCGAGGACGGCGTATTCTTAGGGCCATCCTGCGTGTTTACAAACGTAATCAATCCCCGTGCATTCATTGAGCGTAAGACGGAGTACAGAAAAACCGTTATCAAGAAGGGCGCAAGCATCGGAGCTAATGCGACGATCGTCTGCGGTCACGATATCGGAAGATACGCCTTCGTCGGCGCAGGCTCGGTTGTGACGAAGAATGTGCCGGATTACGCAATGGTATACGGAACTCCCGCAAGAATTCACGGATATGTATGTCAGTGCGGAGCAAAGCTGAATTTTTCAGGTGATGAGGCAATCTGCCCCGCCTGTGAAAAGAAATATAAAAAGATTAATGATATAGTTACAGAGGAGAATGACTAATATGTCTATGAAACAGGAGCTTATCAAAAAAATTGAAAACAAAACCTTGACCATGGGAGTTTGCGGCCTTGGCTACGTTGGACTTCCCCTTGCAGTTGACAAGGCGAAGCACGGCTTCAAAACGCTTGGCTTCGACGTTCAGAAGGAAAAGGTTGACCTTGTAAACAGCGGTAAAAACTATATCGGTGACGTAGTTGACTCCGATCTTGCGGAGCTTGTTGCTTCCGGAATGCTCAGAGCTACAACGGACTTTTCCGAGATTTGCAATATGGACTTCATTGCAATCTGCGTTCCGACTCCCCTTGATGCGCATCAGCAGCCCGACATCAGCTATGTTCGTTCCTCCGCTGAGGCAATTGCAAAGTATTTGAAGAAGGGAACGATGGTCGTTCTCGAATCGACTACCTATCCCGGCACGACAGAGGAGCTTCTTAAGCCCATTCTCGAAAACGGAAGCGGACTTAAGTGCGGTGAGGACTTCTACCTCGGCTTCTCTCCCGAGAGAGTCGATCCCGGTAACCTTATTTATAAGACGAGCAACACCCCCAAGGTAGTCGGCGCTATCGGTGAGGATGCCGTTGAGGTAATCGCAATGGTTTACCGTTCGATCCTCGACAGCGAAATTCACACGGTTTCTTCCCCCGCTGTTGCGGAAATGGAGAAGATTCTCGAAAACACCTACCGTAACATCAATATCGGCCTTGTTAACGAGCTTGCAATTCTCTGCAACAAGATGGGTATTAATATCTGGGAGGTAATCGATGCCGCTAAGACCAAGCCCTACGGCTTCCAGGCATTCTATCCCGGCCCAGGTCTCGGCGGTCACTGCATTCCGCTTGATCCCTACTATCTCAGCTGGAAGGCTCGTGAATACGGCTTCCACACCAGCATGATCGAGGCATCCATGATGGTTAATGACCGTATGCCCGAATATACCGTTGAGCGTGCAGGAAAGATTCTTAATCGCTTCAAGAAGTCCCTTAACGGCTCGAAGGTTCTCGTTCTGGGCGTTGCCTATAAGCAGGATATCGACGATTACCGTGAAAGCCCCGCTATCCGTGTAATTGAAGAATTCCATAAGACCGGTGCGCTCGTTGACTTCTACGATCCTTATATTGCAAAGTATCGTGAAAACGGCAAGTGGTACGAGGGAATTCCCGCCATCAGCAAGGAGATCCTCAACAGCTATGACCTCGTTTGCATCACAACTGCTCATACAAACGTAGATTACGAGATGGTTGCAAGCGCAGGCGTGCCTGTGTTCGACTGCAAGAACGTCACCAAGAATATTGAAAATAAGGAAAACATCGAGGTTCTGTAAATGGCTAAAATTTGCCATGTGACCAGTGCGCACAATCCCGAGGACGTCAGAATCTTCCATAAGGAATGTGTGTCACTTGCCAAAGCCGGACACGAGGTCTATCTTGTTGAACAAGGCGAAAGCTACGAAAAAAACGGAGTTAATATAGTCGGCTTCGGCGCTCCGGAGAAGAATCGCTTAAAGAGAATGCTCTTTACTGCAAAGAAGGCATATCGTACCGCCTTGTCGCTTGATGCTGACGTGTATCATCTTCATGATCCCGAATTGCTTTCATATGCGCTCAAGCTGAAGCGAAAGGGCAAGAGGGTTATCTTTGACAGCCACGAAAGATACACGGAGCAGCTAAAGCATAAACCGTATCTTCCCGCTTGGCTTTCGCGCTTGATTGCCTCTTGCTACGGAAAATACGAGCGCCGTATATTAAAGCGTATCGATGCTGTTATTTTTCCTTGCACCATGGGCGGAAAAAATCCGTTTGAGGGCATGTGTAACAGAGTTTCGATCATCAGTAATGCCGCAATTTTAGAGGAGTTCTTCGATCTGTACGATCCGAACGCCGAAAAACGTGAGCGTCAGGTTTGCTATGTGGGCGGCTTGACGGAAGCACGTGGAATAACGGTAAATATGCTTGCTGCGAGCAAGGCGGATGCCAAGCTTGCATTGGCAGGCGTGTTTTCCCCTGCGGAATACCGCGAGAAGCTCGCTTCAATGCCGGAATTTTCCTGTGTTGATGAAAGGGGAAGCCTGAGCCGCAAAGAGGTTATGAGCCTTCTCTCTGAAAGTCAGGTCGGACTTTGTACGCTTCTTGACCAAGGACAATATCTGAAAATCGATACCTTCGGCATCAAGGTGTATGAGTATATGTCAATGGGACTTCCCGTGATACTGTCTCATAGCCCGTATAATGACAAAATGGCAGAGCAGTACAAGCTCGGTATTTGCGTCTCTCCTGACGACGCCGAGGATGTTGCTTCTGCAATACGTTATCTGCTTGATAACCCCGACGAAGCCCGTAAAATGGGTGAAAACGGCAGACGTGCAGTAAAGGAAGAATTCAACTGGAGCGTTGAGGAAAAAAAGCTTCTTGCGCTGTATGAAGACATTTTAAATAGTTAAAGGAGAACTGAAATGAATTATGCGCTTATCGGTTGCGGCCGTATCTCAACCAATCATATAAAGGCGGCTGTAAACAACAAGCTGAATATCGTTGCGGTCTGCGATATAATTCCCGAGGCAATGGAGAACCTGCTTGCAAAGCACGGTCTGCAAAACGATGCCTCGATCAAGCGTTATACCGACTACAAGAAAATGATTGAGGAAAATGAGCTTGAGCTTGTTTCTATTGCAACCGAAAGCGGCGTTCACGCCGAGATCGCGCTCTACTGCATAGATAACGGTATAAACGTAATAATTGAAAAGCCGATGGCTATGTCGATGGCTGACGCTGAGGAAATCATTTCCCGCAGCGAGAAAAAGGGCGTTAAGGTTTCTGCCTGCCATCAGAACCGCTTTAACATCGCAGTTCAGGAAATGCGCCATGCTCTTGAGGGCGGTCGCTTCGGCCGTATTTCTCACGGCTCTATTCACGTTCGTTGGAACCGTAATCAGGGCTATTATACTCAGGCTCCCTGGAGAGGAACATGGGCGCAGGACGGCGGTTGCCTTATGAATCAGTGTATTCACGGCATAGACCTTCTCCGCTGGATGATGGGCGACGAGGTCGACGAGGTGTACGGCGTAACGATGCAGCAGTTCCACGACTACCTTGAGTGCGAGGATATCGGCATGGCGGTCGTTAAGTTTAAGAACGGCGCAGTCGGAACGATTGAGGGTACGACTAACGTGTATCCCAAAAACCTCGAAGAAACCCTTTATTTGTTCGGAGAAACAGGCACCGTCAAGCTTGGCGGCACCTCGACGAATAATATCGACGTTTGGAACTTCGCTGATGAAAGCGAAGCTGACGAAAAGAACAAATGTCTTGAAGAAGCTACCTCTAATGTATACGGTAACGGACACACGAGCCTGTTTGCCGACGTTATGGATGCGATCAAGAACGACCGCAAGCCCTACGTTGATGCAGTTGCGGGACGCAATGCGCTTGAAATGATCCTTGCAATCTATCTGTCTGCTTCAACCGGCAAGTCAGTAAAGCTTCCCTTAAAGGATGTTGCTTCTACGGATTTTGTAGGTCGTTTCGGCGCAAAATAATAAAACGCAACATTTACAACAACTTTGTATTGACGCTTCTGCCGATTTGAGGGGGGACTTGCCAAATGAACATACTTGTCGTCTGTCATTACGGACTGTATCAGAATCTGAGCTTTTCCTTCGTTCACAATCAGATACGCGAATTCGTCCGTATGGGACACAAAGTCCGTGTAATCATACCGAACGGCGTAGGAAAGGTCGGACGAGACGGAAAACGTATTGGAAAAGGTCTGCAAACCTCTCAGGTTGACGGTGTCGAATTATTTGATTTAAGATACGTAACATTGTCGGGATACGGCGACGGCGGATTTAATGTCCGCAGCGCCATATCCGCTATAAGGTCTCATAGTAGACGCATTTTCAAGGATTTTCGCCCCGACGTTATACACGCTCATACGCTTGGCTTCGACAGCGATATCGGAGCGTGGTTAAAGAACAAGTTTGGCTGTCCGCTGGTAGTTACTACCCACGGAAGCGATACCGCAATACCGTTACAGCGCGGAAAGGTCAAGGAGCTTTGCGCAGCCTGCGACAAAGCCGACCGTATCGTAGCTGTCAGCTCTGCTTTGGCAGACTCTCTGCGTACCTGCGGTACTGCTACGCCTATTGAGGTAATTCATAACGGCTTCGTTCCTCACAATATACCGAAGAACAATAGCCGCCTACCCTTACGCATGATTCAAGTGGGAAATCTTGTCCCTTCAAAGCGTGTTAACGTAACGATTCAAGCCTTTTCGGAGCTGATAAAAAGGTATTCCGGTATGGAGCTTTATATCGTAGGTCAAGGTGCCGAGCTTGACAATCTTCGTCAGCTTTGCGATTCTCTGGGAATTACCGAAAAGGTTTTTTTTCTTGGGCAGTTGCCTAATGAAGAGGTTTTCGTGGAGCTTTGCAAATCTACCTTTTTTGTAATGGCAAGCAAGCCCGAGGGCTTTGGTATCGTATATCTTGAAGCAATGGCTGCAGGATGTATTGCCATAGGAACCGAGGGGCAGGGAATAGCAGACGTTATTCGCTCCGGCGAAAACGGCTATCTTGTACCGTCCGATGATTACGAAGCCATTGTAAAGATTATTGATTTCTGTATAAATAATCCCGATCAGGCTTCGGCTATTGCAAATAACGGCAGGGAAGATGCTCTTACCTTGACTTGGGAGAATAACGCTCGAAAGTATACGGAATTGTTTTCAAGCCTATCCGTTATGACTCTTGATTGATTACAGAGGAATTTTTAAAATGCAAAAAACCTTCATTAAATATATCGGTCAGCCTATTGGCACTTTTCTTGATCGTATAAGTCCGACAATAAAACAGCGAATACTGACCGCCTGCATGCTTACTCTTTTACTATTGCAGATGACACTGACCAGTGCGGCATTCAACCTGCGTCATTTGGTTTTATATATTCCCTCAATATTGCTCTTGAGTGTAATTATAATTCTTGGCTTCCGTCCCGAAATGAGACCGATCAAGCTCAGCAAATTCGGCACATTTTGTTGGATAGTCATAACGGCGTTTATCGCCATTAACACGATTTTTAAAAATCGCGATGACCTTGCCGAGCTTATTCTATGGGCGGCAGCTTTTCCGCTTCTTCATCTCGGCTGGCACGAAAACTATGAGAAGCTGCTCGACGCCGTAATCAAGGCCGTCTGCATCTCCTTCCCGATATATCTTTTCGCGTGTGCAATATTTGCGCCAATACGTGGAGGCGGTTATGCAAGTATATGGTATAACCCGAATTCCTCGGCACTTTACTGTGTTGCGGCTATAACCTGTATGGCACAGCGTTTGATTGCAAGCAAAAAATGGCTTCACACAATCCTGTATGCCCTTGGCATCGGCACGGCGTCTGCGATGATTTTTTATTCCTCATCAAGAGGCGGAATGTTCGTTGCTATTCTGAGCTTGGTCGTCACATTTGTAATGGCGTTTGTTTTCAAAATGGGAGCTGTTAAAACGCTCTGCAAAGCGGCATGCGTAATTGCCGCAATAGCGGTGATGATCCCGGTGACCGTCCGTGTGTATTTGGGAACGGAATTTTTAAAAACAAAGCTTGAAAATAAACTCAACTTTGAGTTTTATGATATGCCCAATTTGATGGACGATCTTGAATCTCCTGACGAGATCATAAATAATATCAACGATTACTTTTTGGGACGTCTGAATCAGGACAGCTCAAGCATGAATGCCTTTACAACGGGAAGAACCGAGCTTTGGCGTATTTATGCCAAGGAGGTCGGATTCTTCGGACACAGTCATGAGGACGTTGTATACGGAGCCGACGGCGAAATCGAAACGAGATCGTCTCATTGCACACAAATTCAATTTGCGTACAAATACGGATTTCTTTCCGGCGTATTTCTGTTGCTTTTACATGCCTGGAGCGGCATCAAGGCAATTCGCTTTTCATTCAGGAACAGGCATAACGTCATTAATATCTTTGTGCTTGCCTCCGTGGTCGTATACGGTGCATACACCGTCCTTGAGGCAAACGCTACTACCTTTAACCGAATTATTATACTTATGTACTTCTTTGCGCTTTCTCCCCTGATGGAGCATTTAGAAAGCAAACGAGAGAAAAATAGCGATAACATAGAAGAATTAGCGAAAAAAGCATAAAATGAAATCGAAAAGATTCTCAAATAAAGGCTTTATATGAAGAAATATTTTAAGAAGTTGGCCGGGTTCTCCTTAGGCCCGATCGCAAGCGCATTCTTCGGTATTATACTGATACCGATAATTACGCGCTTCATATCCCCAGCAGAGTACGGCAGAGCAAGTATGTTCACCGCCGCACAGGGACTGTTGACGGCGATCGTCTATTTGGGTATGGATCAAGCGTATGCACGTGAGTTCGCTTCCGCCAAAGACGAAAAAAGGAACGAGCTGTTGCTCAATGCTTGCTTCCCGTCCTTTGTTCTGTCCCTTATTATAGGCGCAACGCTTATAGCGGCAAACCGCCCCGTTAGCTATTTGCTTTTTGGAAACAAAAACGAAACGCTTGCCGTTTGTCTTATGGCGGCAATGTTTCCGTTTATCGTTATACAGCACTTTTCCCTGACACAGCTTCGCTTTGAGGGAAAGGGCTTTCAGTTCTCTTTCTTTAACATTCTCTTAAAGCTTTTTACGCTGATCATTTCGGTTGCATTCCTTTTGGGATTCGAAAAAAGCTTCCGCAGCGTCGTATATGCA
>JAZNXR010000013.1:0-3227 GCA_045593985.1 Eubacteriales bacterium | reverse complement strand
GTCTGTGCCTCGTCAAACGAGGTAACAAGATTATAGATCTTCGCATCTACGCCGGTATAGATCGGCTCTTGCGTCGTAAGCGTATATTCATTGACACTGCAAGATTCGTACTTTACGTCGGAGGTAATCACCTTGCTTTCGCCAGTGACGAAGCAATTGATCGCACCGCCCCCCAACAGCGTGTAGAAGCCTCTGCGAACGACTTCACCCCCGGGAGAAACGACCTCAACGGTTTGCATTTCCTGATCGGGGCTGATGACCGATTCGATGTGATAAGTACCTGCCTTGTAAGAGCCCTCAACGGCTTTTCCGCCCACTTTCAAGCTGCCGTTTTCTATATAAAACAGTTCGGTTCCGCCGTATTTAAGCACAACCTTGCCGCTTCCGCTGTACTCCACCTCGGCGGAATAGACCGCTTGTTGCCCCTTCGGGATGTTTATCTCGGTGGTGCTGTCCACCTGAACGGTCATCACGCTGAGCTTAAAATTGTCAAGCTCAAAAGCTCCATCCTCGCAACGGAGGACGAGATTTGTCATTGCCGCCTTTTCGGCAGCCAGATCCGTAAAGGCATTTCCGCTTCTTCCGCCTTGGATCACCACATCACCCTTTGGATCGGTAATGACCGTCGAAATATTTGTGCCCTCCCAAGAAATCGTTACGTGCATTTGCTTGTTCAAATGCTGTGTATCCGAGAAAGTCTTGGTGGTTGCGCCAACCTTTATCACGTTGTCCTTCGTGGGCATTTCGATCAGATTATACCAGCCGCCGAATGCAATATAGATCCCGCGTGTACACACCTCACCGCCCCAATTGCTTCCGTCGCCCTTGTCGACAAGCTTCACATCAAAATCGAAAACATAGGTTTTGGCAGGGTCGTAAGCCCCGATTCCATCAACCTTTTGCCAATTGAACTTTACGCTGCTGTGTTCCTTGATCAGCAACGCGCCGTCGTTAAACGCGGGCTCCTTGGAATCGGTCCTGCGAACATCCTCAAGTCCCCAAACCCCCGACGCAGTCATGGAATCGGTTTCCTTTTCAAAATCGAAGGATTGCGTATACGTATTTTCCCCGTCGCTGAAGGTTACGTTATCGATCTCCATCTCGCCGTCCTCGCAACGCCAAACCAAAAAGCGGGTGCTTGGATTGACCGTGCCGTAAATGGCGTCACTGCGGGATCCCTGTGCGATCACGTTTCCGTCCGCCGCAACGGTGGAGATAACAACTTTTTCCGAAGGTCTCCATTCAAACGTACATTGATAGGTCTTATTCAGCACGTAGGTGGATTTGTCGTTCGTCCATCCGCCCTTGGGAAGAGAATCGGTCTTGTCACCGGCACGGATGCCGATCTGGCCCGAATAGTTGCCGCTTCGGAATTCGATCTGGTTGTAATATCCCGCAACCGCAAAATAAAGCTCTCGGTTCCAGGTACGCGCAGCCCCCATCGGTTGATCGTCGCCGAAATCGGTAACCTTTACGTCAAAGGTTATCTTGTACGTTTTTGAAGCATCAAATTTTGAAAAGCCGTCAAGCTTTTGCCAGTTGAAGCGAATCCCGTCGCCCTCGGTAAATTTCAAAACACCATCGGACGTAACAGGCGCGGTACTGTCGGCCGAGCCCTTGTCATCCTTATCCTTAGGCGTTAAATATTCCTTTTCCCAAGCGTTGTTTCCGCCGTAAAGCCCCGATAAGCCGAAAGCCTTGTAATCAAAGGAATCAAAAAACATTTCCTTTGTCCCCTCCGCTTCCGGGGTGATCGACCCAAATCCAAATGCCTGAGCACATACAAGCAAGCAAAGAATTGCCGCAAGGATCTTCTTCATAATAAGCCCTCCGCAGTATTGATCATACCGTATTTTTAAAAAGTTTAACACACCAATGTTGACAAAGCAAGCCGAATAGTGTATATATTATAGCAAGAAGTTGACTTTTTGACTTTCAAAGGAGGCTTACCATGGCAATCAAAAAAGAAGGACGTTTTACTTCCGACAATCTCGCGTTTGAATTTCACAGCTATACGCAGCGTCAAAGCAGAGCCATACGGCAATTTCACAAGAATTACGAATTGATTACGCCCCTTGAGGGAAAATGCGTCTGTACGGTAAACGAGCATCGTTACCGGCTTTCCGTGGGCGAATGCATCCTTTTGTTCCCTTTTCAGCCACACGAGCTGGTGCTTGCCCCCGACGCCTCCGCACAGCGAATCATATTCAACGATCACCTCATTCTCACCGTTGCGCAATCCGTTGAAGGCATGATCCCAAGAAATCCTGTTTTTCGTCCCAAGAAGGAGGTTCTCGCTTTCGGGCTGAAAATGCTTTTTGATACCTTCGGGGAAAACAGCCTCCCCATATCCAGAATAGCTCCGTTTGAAGACCGCATGAGGATCAAAGGGCTTTTATATATGCTGTTGGGTGACTTTCTCGCCTCCACAACGCTCATCACCGCTCCCAAAGTCGATATGGCGGCAATGGACGTGGCTCTTTATATAGCAGAAAACTTCCAAAACAACATTTCGCTGAAAGAAATCGCCGCGGAAAAGGGATATAATTATCAATATCTCTCCCGCACCTTCAACAGGCATATGCATATGAATTTCAAAAAAATGCTTAACTTTTACCGTATCCACCAGGCGTTCGCCATGCTGCAGGATACCGACCTTCCCATTTCCCGCATCGCTTTTGAATGCGGCTTCAAAAGCATCCGTTCCTTCAATCAGGTCTGTCACGACGTGTTTGACAAAAAGCCTACGGAAATAAGAAATATGCGAAGGATATAAAGCTGCCTGCAGCGCAGATCCCAAGGCGAACAGCGCTCCGGGAAGCGGCAGATCTTTCGGTGGTAGGGGTGGACACGTCTCCCCCGCCTGCGCAGGCGGAAAGACAGAAGGCGAGGGCTAACAGCATGGCAAGACTCTTGAGTTCTTTCATTTGGTTTTACCTCTTTCGTAAAAATACAAACACCCGAAAAATGGATCTCTTCGAGGCACTTTCCGGGCGGTTTTGATTGATTCTATTGTAGCACAAAAGAAATCCGTTGCCAAGGGCGGGAAAAGAAAAGAACAACGCAGTCCCCAGCGTGGGAGACTGCGTTTTTTCGTTATTCCGAAACGGTGCCTGCGTGGATCCGCATGACCGTTCCGTTTTCAAAAAAGCGGAAGAAATAATAGGTGTCGCCGATGACGTACATGGCAAGGGTGCCGTAGCTTTTCTCGCTTTCCGTTTCCAGCA
>JAZNXR010000012.1:0-4418 GCA_045593985.1 Eubacteriales bacterium | reverse complement strand
AACAGCGAATACGACGAAGCAAAGAATGAGCAGGCTAAAACAGAAGCTCGTATACTTGAGCTTGAGGAGAGCCTTAAGAACGTAAAGGTTATTTCCGATAGCGAAGTAACTACCGATTCCGTTAACGTAGGCAACAAGGTTGTTGTTTATGACATCGAATTCGATGAAGAGATTGAATATACAATAGTTGGCTCAACTGAAGCTGATCCAATTGAGAACAAGATTTCCGATCAGTCTCCTATCGGTGAGGCGCTTATCGGCAGGGCTGTTGGCGAAGTTGTTGACGTTCATACTCCGGGCGGCGTAATTAAGCTTGAAATCAAAGAGATAATGAAGTAATTTAGCATCTAAGGCAGGCAAAAACTATGGATAACGAAAGACAGAATGCGAATCAACCCGTTGAGGATTTGGGCCAGCTTCTGAAGGTCAGACGTGATAAGCTCGCCGATCTTCAGGCAGAAGGAATGGATCCTTACGTTATTACAAAGTATGATCAGACTCATCACTCTGCAGAAATAAAGGCCGATTTTGAGGTTTTTGAGGGCAGAGAAGTCTCGGTAGCAGGCAGACTTATGTCCAAGCGTATCATGGGCAAGGCGTCCTTCTGCAACCTTCAGGACTTGATGGGAACGATTCAATCGTACGTTACCCGTGACGATCTTGGAGAAGAGGCTTATTCTCGCTTCAAAAAGCTCGATATTGGTGACATAGTTGGAATTAAAGGAACAGTTTTCAAGACCAAGACCGGCGAAATTTCTATCCATGCAACTTCGGTAGTATTGCTCTCAAAGAGCCTTCAGATTCTCCCCGAGAAGTTCCACGGTCTTACTAATACAGATATGCGTTACCGTCAGCGTTACGTTGACCTCATAATGAACGAGGAGGCAAAAACAACCTTCATTAACCGTTCAAGAATTATTAACGCTATTCGCCGTTTCCTTGATAATCAGGGCTTCATGGAGGTCGAAACTCCTATGCTCGTCCAGAATGCGGGCGGCGCAGCTGCAAGACCTTTCGATACACATTTTAATGCTCTGGATATCGATGTTAAGCTTCGTATTTCGCTTGAGCTTTACCTTAAGCGCCTTATCGTTGGCGGTCTCGAAAAGGTTTATGAAATCGGTAGAGTTTTCCGTAACGAGGGCCTTGACACCCGTCACAACCCCGAGTTTACTCTTATGGAGCTTTATCAGGCATATACTGATTATCACGGCATGATGGATCTTACCGAGAATATATTCCATTACGTTGCGAAGGAGGTTCTCGGCACCACCACTATTACTTATAACGGCGTTGAAATGGATCTCGGTAAACCCTTTGAACGTATTACGATGGTCGATGCGGTTAAGAAGTATTCAGGTGTTGATTTTAGTGAAATCAAGACTCTTGAAGAAGCCCCCGCAGTAGCGAAGGAGCATCACGTCGAATATGAGGAGCGTCATCTTAAGGGCGATATTCTTAACCTTTTCTTCGAGGAATTTGTTGAGGAGCACCTCATTCAGCCGACATTCGTTATGGACCATCCAATCGAGATTTCTCCGCTTACCAAGAAAAAGCCCGAGAATCCCGAATACGTTGAGCGTTTCGAGATGTTTATGAACGGTTGGGAAATGTGCAACGCATATTCCGAGCTTAACGATCCGATTGACCAGCGTGAGCGCTTTAAGGCGCAGGAAGCACTGCTTGCCCAGGGCGATGAGGAGGCTAATACCACTGACGAGGACTTCCTCTATGCGCTTGCCCTTGGCATGCCTCCTACATGCGCAATTGGCTACGGCATCGACCGTATGGTTATGCTCCTGACCGATAGCGCCTCCATCCGTGACGTTCTTTTGTTCCCGACAATGAAGCCGATCGACTAAAATCAGACTGTTTATAAATCAGGCAAATCCCCATGGAAAAATTTAAAATTATAGATGCACACTGTCATATTTATCCCGACAAAATAGCTCAAAAGGCATCCGATAGCACGGGGGCGTTTTACGACATCCCGATGCATATGGACGGCAAGACCTCAACGCTTCTTCAGCACGGCACAGCGGCTGGAATCGACCACTTTATCGTTCAATCCGTTGCAACGACACCGAAGCAGGTTTCGAGTATCAATCGCTTTATCGCAACGTCTGTTGCAGAAAGCGGCGGTAGATTTACGGGACTTGGCACCTTGCACCCCGACAGTGAAGACGTCGAAGCGGATATCAACGAAATAATTGAGCTTGGTCTTAAGGGTGTAAAGCTACACCCTGATATCCAACGCTTTAAGCTCGACGACTACCGTATGCTCAAGATCTATGAGCTGTGCGAAGGTCGACTTCCTCTCCTTGTTCATACGGGCGATAACCGCTACGATTACTCCAATCCGAACAGAGTTATTCCTATTCTCGACATCTACAAGAATCTGACGTTTATAGGAGCACATTTCGGCGGCTGGTCTATTTGGGAAGAAGCTACTGAGAAATTGAAGGGCTATGAGAATTTTTACGTCGATTGCTCGTCCTCCTTGTACGCTCTCACCCCGGAAAAGGCTAAAGAGCTGATTATGTCATACGGAACGGATCGCGTTCTTTTTGGCACTGATTACCCGATGTGGCTGCCTGAAGAAGAGGTTGAGAGATTTTTCCGAATTGACCTTACTGATGAAGAACGCTGCGACATTCTTTATAACAACGCCGCGCGATTGTTCAACATACGGTAAATGACATATTATTATATAAAGCTTACGGATGCTTTTCAGCATAATGTAACCAAACAATAGGAGAAGGGTTATGGAAAAGAAATTATACAGATCAAATAATAACAAAAAGCTTGCAGGCGTGTGCGGCGGTATTGGTGAGTATTTTGCTATCGATCCTACGCTTATTCGTCTTGCTTGGGTGTTTTTGTCGCTCTTCGCAGGTGCAGGCCTGATAGCGTATATCATCGCAGCACTCATAATCCCTCAAAACCCCAACACACAGTATTAATCTGCTGTTTATAAGAAAGCCCTATGACGTGAAGTCATAGGGCTTTTTGTTATTCCGATTTATCATCATTTGAGTCATTTTTTTGATTCTTACGATTCAGATGATCAATAATTCCGCCGATACAGGTGCCGAGTCCGACGCCGATACACATACCGATTGGAATGTTCCCGAAAGGTGCGCCTATCGCCATTCCTACGCTTATACCGATGCACATAAATATCGGCATATGAAGAGTAGTGTTGTTATTGTTGTTTGGGGCGTTATCATTTTTCATATCAATCAATTAAAGGTAACGATGTACTTACCCTTGCCTCTTTCCTTCTTGTCAGCAAGGACAGCGGGAAGCTCTGTAAGAGGTATCTGCTTGTATACCATCGAAGAAACGTCGATTTTTCCGTTTTCGATAAGCTTAAGAGCGCGTGCCTGGGTATAAGGATTGATAAAGGATGCCTTAAGGATGATCTCCTTCTTGAAGATCTCAAAGGGCTTGATCTTAATTTCGTCATTAGGTCTTGTAAGACCGAACATCATAACAGTTGAATACTTGCCGGACAGAGAAATTGCCTGCTCAATAGTAGAAGTTCTGCCGACACATTCGATAACCGTGTTGATTCTCGTAACATTGTTTTTAGCGAGAATATCGGTCACATTTTCGTTTATAGGATCAATAACTATATCGGCGCCGAGCTTAAGTGCATGCTCACGCTTTTCGGCTATCGGCTCGAGAAGAATAAGTGTTGCAGCTCCCTTGAGCTTCGCAAGCTGGAGCATTATGAGGCCAATCATTCCACCGCCAATAACAAGAACAGTATCACCGCAGTTAATGTTGCACATGTCAATTCCGTGCAGACAGCAAGCAACAGGCTCGGTCATGGCAGCTTCGGCAAAGGAAATATCCTTTTCAAACTTATAAACCTGCGACATGGGAACAAGGCAGTATTCAGAAAATCCGCCGTCTACCGTTGTGCCGATTCCAATCATTTTCTCGCAGAAGTGACCGATGCCGTCCTTGCAGAAGGCGCATTCGTTACAGAGCTTGTTGGGATCAACGCAAACCTTGTCGCCAATTCTGATGCCTGTTACCTTTTCGCCGATCTCAACGACCTCACCCGAGAATTCGTGACCGAGAGTCGTTCCTGCGGGTGTAGGAGCAGCGCCCTCGTCGCCGTCGAAAATGTGCATATCGGTGCCGCAAATGCCGCAAGCCTTTATCTTGATAAGTACGTTATCGCCATAAGCGTGCGGTATTTCACGCTCTTCGATTCTTAAATCTTCTTTTGAATAAAAAACTGCTGATTTCATATTAGTCCTCCGTATAATTTGGTATTGATGCGATGCCGCCTTTTTTCTCAGTACTTTTTCCTGACAGTAGTATCGCTGTTTTTACATACTTTTTAATGTTGACTGAGGGAAGGGCGTCTTTCTCAATTCCGTCCTTTATAAGCCCGTAGATAA
>JAZNXR010000011.1:0-1647 GCA_045593985.1 Eubacteriales bacterium | reverse complement strand
TTCGGCGTTTCGCAGATCATCGGGAATAAGGAAGACCACAGCTCTTTCCCGACGCTTTTCTATAAGGGAAGCGTGCAGTCCTATCCGCCCGTGAACGCGTACGTCGCAAGGGTGAAGGTTTACGATACCGATTATAACGAGCTCGATTATTCGTTTGACAGGATCGACGATATCTACACTCTGCTTCCGGGCGAGTATCTCGTTGTATTTTACGAGGAGATCGACGGGCGCGGATGCGATCCCGAGATCAAGGATTTCACGATCCGCGCCAATGAGTGCATCTTTAAATTCATTGTGCCCGAAAGCTCCATCGGCGGTTTTTCCTTTGCCAATGAAAGCAAGACGTATAAAGAAGGCGACCCCGGAGTGAAGACAACGGGATTCAGGAACACGACCGCAAATCCCGTCGCTGACAGCAATGAAGCCGCAGAGAGGGCGAAAAATGAGTGCACCATCGGATATGATACAGTATCCGTGTTGCACGACGGTTGGGACGACGTATGGTCGGTCACCTTTTACACCAGAGGAACGCTCGGCGGCACTCAGACCGTGTATCTCGATAAAAACGGAATCACGCTTCTTATAGTATACGGAGAATAAAACGACGAAAACCCCCGTGCCACTGCACGGGGGTTCATATTTGTTTATTAAAAATATTAAGCGCGAAGCTTCTTGCTTACGATAAGTGCCGAACCAAGGAGCGAAACAAATGCCGTAAGCGCAACTGCCGCGGTATATGCGTCACCTGTTTCGGGGTTCTCGGGCACAACAGGCGCGGGCTCTTCCGTGGTATCTTCAGCGGTCTCTTCCGCAATAAGCTTGAAGCTTACCTTCGGGATCAATTTTCCTAACGGATCGTCGGATCTGTGAGAAATACCGAGTCTTATGCATTCGTTGTCTTTAGTGGTTACGTATTTATAAACAACGTATCCGTTTTCCTGAGGAGTCTGGATCTCGTTTGCGGCAGATCCGCCTGCAGCAAGGTAATTTGCACCGTTTTCATCGGGTACCCATACACCATCGGAGTTCTGTGTCCAGCTTGACAGAGCAAATCCGCCTGCGGAAAGATAGTGGCTTGTTGTCGTATCAACCCATATGATTTCGGTTCCTGCTTTTTCAACGCAGATGACCTGTGATGAGAAGATGCCGGCATAAGTCTGAACCACGGCAAATTTTTCGCTGCCGCTCTTATCCTTATCATCACCGGAAGAGAAGTATCCAAAGTTCCACTCAACGTCAAGCTCGATTCCTTCTCTGGTAGCGGAAACCTTCAAGGCATCTCTTGTGTCATTCTTGAGAATATTCAAAGTATCGAGTGTGCCTCTTTCGCCTGTAAGCTTGAAGTTTACGACGGGAAGAGCGGCGCCTTTATCATTTTTATTTGAAATGCCGAGAATAAGGCACTCGTTATCCTTGCTTGTAACGTATTTGTAGGTAACGGTTCCGTCTGCATTCAAATACTCAATATTGTTTGTATTTTCAGCTCCCTCATTTCCTTTGAAGTTTGCTCCGCTTGCGTCACCCTGCCAATAACCGTTGGCATCCTTTACCCAAGAGGAGAGGGAGTAACCGCCCGAGGAGAGGAAATGATTCTTTCCCGTATCGGTCCAGCTTATCTCGGTTCCTGCTTTTTCAACGCAAATAACG
>JAZNXR010000010.1:0-8801 GCA_045593985.1 Eubacteriales bacterium | reverse complement strand
GGGTTTTCCATACGGAATACCGTTGCATCAATAACCTCTCCGAGGTTATGAGGCGGAACGTTCGTCGCCATACCGACTGCAATTCCGACAGCTCCGTTTACAAGGAAGTTAGGGAAGCGTGAAGGAAGCACGTCAGGCTCGTCACGTGTGTTATCAAAGTTTCTGTTCATCTTAACGACGTTCTTGCCGAGATCACGCATCATCTCGTCACTCAGACGTGAAAGACGGGCTTCGGTATAACGGTATGCTGCAGGGGGATCGCCGTCGATCGAGCCGTAGTTACCCTTACCCTCGACGAGCTGATAACGGTAGGAGAAGTTCTGCGCCATTCTTACCATCGTGCCGTAAACTGCCGAGTCACCGTGCGGATGGTAACGTCCGAGAACGTTACCGACAGTCGTTGCCGACTTACGGAAGGGATTATCATGGGTGAGGTTGTCCTCATACATAGCGTAAAGAATTCTTCTCTGACCGGGCTTCATACCGTCACGGACGTCAGGAAGCGCACGGGAGATAATTACGCTCATAGAGTACTGGATAAAGGAGTTTTTAACTTCCTTTTCCATTTCAATGTCGACTATCTTCTGGTCGGGATAAATAATCGGCTTCTTTTCTTCTTGCTTGCTCATTTTATGTCCTTTCTCTTAATCAAGATAGGTTTTGCTTGTTTATTACATATTCGCTCTCGGTAATTCCGAGATTTCTTAAAATATCCCGGCATACAGAGTCGAAATTTGTGTTTATATCGTGATTTTTGTATCTTAATACCTTAATTCCAAGGTCGTGTAAAACCTTGTCACGGGTTTTGTCTCTTGCGTGATTTTCTTCCTTGCCGTGCTGAGAGCCGTCAAGCTCGATTGCAACTTTTTTTGAGGCGATGAAGAAATCAAGAATATAATTTAAAACAACTTTTTGACGATTAACCGTGATAGGCAAAAATTTTAGAAAATCATACCATAGATGCTTTTCCTCGTCAGTCATTCCGGTACGCAACTTTTGAGAGTTTTTTACCAAATTAGGATTATAAATATTTTTCATAAGTTATTATACTAACAAGGGATACTGATTTTAGCCTTCCCCTCAGGGGAAGGTGCTGAACGAAGTGAAGCGGATGAGGTGAACGGGGTTCACAAAAGCGAATATAGTGAGCTTTTGTGGTTCCCGAATCAGCCGTCGAAGACGGCGTTACATTTATGATGTGACATTGTTTTGGCAACGGACGCTTTGCGTCCTACACCTCATCCGTCTGCGACTGCGTCGCATCCACCTTCCCCTGAGGGGAAGGCTTATCTATGTTCATCTGATTACATAAGTTGATCTACGTTATCCACAGGTTATCCCCTGTGGATAACTTTTGGGTTGGCGAAAAATTTTTGTCACGGGCTGTGGAAAAGCCCGAGCATTTATAAAAATTTGCCATTTATACGTTGAAAATTCACTTTACTGTGGAAAAGTTTTGCACATTTTCCCGAGTTTTCCACCGTTTTATCAACAGAAATTTCTGTTTTTTTGTGTTGTAAAGTGTCAAAATATCGGCTTTACGTACTGTTTTGTCGGGTGTTGATTAAAAGTTTTCCACAGAAACGGTCATTTTGTGGAAAACTTTTTTAATTTTCCACATTTTTGTTTTTGGGGTTGTGAATAAATGAATAATTGCTAATTAGGTTCTTGCCCGAGATTCCGCCGTGCTTGCGCTACGGCGCCCTGCGGGTTCGACTTCGGACTTCGTCCTTCGCTCAGAATGACACGGGCAATCGAAAGGGGATTCCAAAGGGGAAAACGTGTAAAATTTTGCTCTGCAAAATTTTATCGGTTGTCACCTTGGTGCCGTTCTTTGGTCACCTTTCTTGGGCAAGCAAGAAAGGTGAGAAAAATATATCAAATATCCAAATTCTCCGCATATCTTGCGTTCTGTTCGATAAACTCACGTCTCGGCTCAACCGCATCGCCCATAAGGAGCGAGAACATTGCATCGCACGCCATTGCATCCTCCATCGTTACACGGAGCAGAGTACGGCGCTCGGGATCCATCGTAGTTTCCCAGAGCTGATCGGGGTTCATCTCACCAAGACCTTTATAGCGGTCAGCACGGATATTCGATCCGCCGCCGAGCTTTTCGATACAGACGTCTCTTTCCTCGTCGGAGAAGGCATAAAGCTCCTCGCCCTTGCCACTCTTACGGTAGACCTTATAAAGAGGCGGCTGTGCAAGATAAACGTGTCCGTCCTCAATGAGCTTTCTCATGTGACGGAAGAGGAACGTGAGAATAAGTATTCTGATATGCGAGCCGTCGACGTCGGCATCGGCCATAATTATTATCTTGCCGTAGCGGAGCTTCTCGGGATTGAATTCCTCACCGATACCGCAGCCGAGCGCCTGGATTATCGGAATAAGCGACTGGTTAGAATAAACCTTGTCACGTCTCGTCTTTTCGACGTTAAGAACCTTACCTCGAAGCGGCAAGATCGCCTGGAAGCGAGGATCTCGGCCTGTCTTTGCCGATCCGCCTGCGGAGTCTCCCTCGACGAGATACAGCTCGGTATGCTCTGCATCCTTTTCCTGACAGTCAGCAAGCTTTCCGGGCAGAGTCGAGCCTTTATCAAGCACGCCCTTACGAGCCGTTTCACGGGCCTTGCGGGCTGCCTCTCTTGCATGAGCTGCGGAGGTTGCCTTATCAAGAATAAGCTTCGTAACTGCCGGATGCTCCTCAAAATACTCCGAGAGCTTCTCAACGACGAGCTGACGAACGAAGGAACGCATTTCGGAGTTTCCGAGCTTACCCTTCGTCTGTCCTTCAAACTGCGCATCCTTGAGCTTAACGCTGATTATAACGGTAAGTCCCTCACGGACGTCCTCACCCGTGAGCTTATCGTCACCCTTTAAGAAGTTGTGACGGCGGCCGAACTCATTTACAACGTCAGTCAGAGCTGCCTTGAAGCCGGCTTCATGAGTACCGCCCTCGGGGGTGATGATGTTGTTTGCAAACGACATCATCGTCTCATCGTAGCGAGTCGTATATTGGAGCGCGACCTCTGCTGACTGGAAGCCCCTCTGGACCTTCATATAGATGACCTCATCACCGACAGTCTCGCAGTGCTTTTTGCTGTTTATATGCTCAACGAAGGACTTAATTCCGCCCTCGTAGTGGAGAACATCCTCACGAAGCTCCTCACCGCGCTCGTCACGCATTACGATTCTTATACCGGGGTTAAGGAATGCCTGCTCTCTCATACGGTTAAGGAGCGTTTCGTATTCGAAAACGGTCTCCTCAAAAATCTCGGAATCAGGCATGAAGCGAACGTAAAGACCACGCTTTTCGGTTTTACCGAGCGAGGTGAAGGGCTTGTCCGTCTTACCTCTCTTAAACGAGCCTGTAAACGCCTCGCCGTTATAGCAGTCCTCGTAAGTCAGCCACTCGGAAAGCGCATTTACGACCGATGCACCAACGCCGTGAAGACCGCCCGAAATATTGTATCCGCCACCGCCGAACTTACCGCCTGCATGGAGAATGGTAAATACGACCTCGGGAGTCGGAATTCCCATCTTATGGTGGATAGCGGAGGGGATTCCTCGACCGTTATCCTGAACTGATGCGCTTCCGTCGCTGTGAAGCGTGATTATGATGTCGGTACATTCGCCGGCAAGCGCCTCGTCGATACTGTTATCGACGATCTCGTAAACGAGATGGTGCAAACCGCGTATAGAGGTAGTACCGATATACATACCCGGTCTCTTTCTTACCGCCTCAAGTCCTTCAAGGACTTGTATTTGGTTTTCGTCGTAGGTTTGATTCTGTGTCATCTTTTTTTCCTTTCTTTGCGGAGATCTCTCCACATTCTTGCTATCCATAACGGAAACAAAGCTTTGCCGCATTTCTTGCCTTCCCCTCAGGGGAAGGTGCTGAACGAAGTGAAGCGGATGAGGTTAGCCGTCGTAGACGGCGTTATAAAAACAATGTTACATTTCTTTTGAACACCTCATCCACCACGGGCGCAGCGCCCGCGGTCCCCCTTCCCCAAGGGGAAGGCAAGCTATCATTCACTTTATTTTTATAAATAATTACTCAACTCTACCGATGAGGGCTTGCGTTGAGATCTGGGAAAAGTACACTTTTCCGTCGCTTGTCAGTATAAATGACTTCGGGACTTCTTCAAAAAGCGCTTCGGTCATTTCAGCCTTCTCACGTTTTTTTAAAAACGCCTTCGTATAGGTTGAAACCGTCGCAGTATCCATATCGAAGATGCCTATTATGTTTTTAAGTCGTAGATTTTTGTTGTTTCCTGCATGTAAGAACACTGCGTGGCCTCCTTTTTTTTCGCATTTCTTTGCCCACGCAAAGAGACGCTCGCAAAGAAACGTGCCAAGGAGACAACCGGCAAAATTGCGCAAGCGAATTTTGCACGTTTTCTCCTTTGGAAACCTCTTTCGGTTTAAGGGAGATTTCAAACGTTTCTTGGTAGGGCGGGGGCTTGCTCCCGCCGCACGCAGGTCGATAGACCTGCGAAAAAGTAACATTGTTTTTGTAACTACGGTAACGCGTCTATATTTTTAATCTACAACCCCGTTATTTACGTTATAAACCTTACAGGGTGTATCTATCTTATCACACGAGGTAATAATAACCTGCTTACCTTCAATGCCCGAAAGGAGATATTCACGGCGCTTTTCATCAAGCTCGGAGAGAATATCGTCAAACAGGAAGACGGGATAGGTTCCGCTGACCTCGCGTGAAAGCTCGCCCTCTGCGATTTTCATTGAAAGCGCAACCGATCTTTGCTGTCCCTGCGAGGCAAACGAGCGTGCCTCACGGCCGTTAAGCATAATTTCAATATCGTCCTTATGCGTTCCGTAAAGCGTTGCGCCGAAGCGAAGCTCACGGTCACGGTTTTCGGTAAGAAGGCTTAAATATTCTTCTCTTGTTTTCCTGACCTGGTAGAAAAGCTTGCTGCTTTCCTTTCCTGCCGTCATATCGCTGATAATTTCGTCAGTCACGATACTCAAGCGAGATATAAACAGATCTCTTTTTTCCGAAATAATTTCAGCCTCTGACGCAAGCTGCTCGGCATAGACGTCGGAAAGCAGAAAAAGATTATCGTCCCGACGGTCGCGCGCCATTTTTATAAGTGCATTTCTTTGGGAAAGCAGCGCATTGTATCTTTGCAGCGAACGCAGATAGTCTGTATCGGTTTGTGACAGTGCATGGTCTATAAATTTTCTTCTTACCGACGGGCCGTCCTTGACGATCGACAAATGCTCGGGACAGAACAGCACGGAACGGAACTTGCCGACAACCTCGGATAATCTCGTTATCGGAACTCCGTTAAGCGAGCAGAAGCGTTTACCGATCCTCGGCACGAAGCGGAAAAGCATTTCATTTTCCCGCTTGCCGTCAAAGAAGGTCATCTCGATCTGACCGTAGTCGGCGCCAAAGCGTACAAGCTCATTTTCATGCACTGTACGGAAGGAACGGCCTCCGGCAAAGAAATATATACCCTCGAGTATATTCGTCTTTCCTTGCCCGTTTAAGCCGTTAAAAACGGTAACAGATTCAGCCGGCTGAACTGACGCATATTCGATATTACGGAAATTTTTATAGACAACTTTACGGCAGATCATCCGTTAAGACGAACGGGGAGAATGAGAAGGAGGAACTTGCTCGGATTCTCGCCCGCTTCCTCGACAGTCATGCTCATAAGGGGAGAGGTGAGAGAAAGCTTGATTCTCTCGCAGTCACACACCTTAATTGCATCGTAGAGGAAACGGCAGTTGAAGCCGATCTCAATATCCTCGCCCTCGTGGTGAACGGAAATAACGTCGTTTACTCTGCCTGTAACGGAGGAGGAAGCAATGGTAAGCTGTCCTTCCTTTGCCGTGCAGATAACGGGGCTGGGGATCTGTCCCTGTCTTCTTTCCTCGGTAACGAGAAGCGCTCTTTCAAGAGCAGAAAGAAGATCTGCTGTATCAAGTGTAAGGAAGATTTTCGGTGCCTTGGGAATGAATCTATCATAGTCGATATACTGCGCATCGATTCTTCTCGTAAAGAGGATGAATCTGCCTATAAAGAATATGATATGCTTTCTTGCAACGTAGATCTCCATTTCCTTATCGCTGTCGGAAATAAATCTCATAAGCTCCGAAATACTCTTGCCGGGGATAATAACGTCAAAAGCAAGCTCGCTTGTACCGACGCTTTCCATCGGCTCGGTCTCGGTTACGACCGCAAGACGGCTTCCGTCGCAGGATACCGCCGAAAGAACTCCGCTTTCGACCTTAAGATCAAGACCGTTAAGCTCGGGCTTAACCGAATTAACGGCGATCGCGAACTGTGTTTTCTGAATGATTGCACGAAGTGCATCCTGGCGAATCTTAAATCCACGGTCACCTCTTAGCTCGGGAAGATCGGGAAAATCAGACGCCGAAAGAGCGTAAAGCTCGAATTCAGACGTTCCTGCCGAGATCTTTGCCTTGAGGTTGCCCTCGTTTATCTCTATGGTAAGAAGTCCGTCGGGCATTGCCTTTACTATCTGAATGAATCTCTGGCAGTTGATAATTCCTGCTCCCTCTTCTTCAACGATACAGGTAACAGTCGTTTTCATACCCTTTTCAAGGTCATAAGCGGTAAGCTCACATTCCTTATCGCTTATCGTTCTGAAAAGAATACCCTCGGTAGATGCAATAGTATTCTTATTTGATGCAAAGCCAATGGAGGGAATAGATGCCTCAAGTATTTCGTTTTTCATTACCTTGATCTTCATAATTTGAATCCTTTCATTTTCGAGCTTGCTCGTTATCTTTCGTTTCTAATTCTCGCGCGCAGCGCGTTAAAAAGAAATAAATAATAATATTTTCAGTAGATGTATTAGTAGTTGCTGTTGAAATTGTGGAAAAGTCGGAAAGGCATTATGCCGTACTGCTTTTCGGGGTGTAAATGTCGAAAAATGGCTGTTGATAAGCTGTTCGATTTTTTAGAAGTTGTCCACATGGGGAAAAGATGTTGATTTTCTGTGTATAAATGTGGATAACTTTTGAATTTAAATAGAATTATCCACATTAAAGGAAATATTTGCCACGCTATCTTGCCTTCCCCTGAGGGGAATGGTGCGAGTGGCAGAGCCACGGACGGATGAGGTAGGTTGCGAAGCAACCGTGTTCCGGGGGGTGTAACATCGTTTTTATGCGGGAGGAGCAAGCCCCTCCCCTACCGAGAATAGAGGGAACGTCGTTAGCCTTCCCCTTGGGGAAAGGGGAACGCAGGCGCTGCGCCTGCGGTGGATGAGGTGTTCCAAAGGAATGTAACACCGCTTTCGTGCGGGCTGTCGTGGGCGCCAGCCCCTACCAACAACGTGGTGAAGTGTTCGACCGTTATTATCTCAACGCTTCTTAATTCTGTTTATAAGATCCTTGATCTCGTTATCGAAGGTCGGCTCGGTTGCTATACGCTTCTCGACCGCTTCGATCGAATTTATTATCGTTGTATGATCTCGACCGAAAACACGTCCGATTGCGGGAAGCGATCTATCGGTCAGCTTTTTGATTATATAGACCGAAATATGTCTTGCCGATGCGATATTGCTCGTTCTCTTGCGGCTCTTGAGATCCTCGACGGTCACGCCGTATTTTTGAGAGACCATAGAAAGAATTTTATCTATCGTCACCGTAACCGGCTCAGATCCTACAACCTGATCGGAAATACATCTTATAGCGAGATCGACCGATACCTCTGCGCCCGTAAGGATACACTGCGCCGAAATTCTCTTAACAGCGCCCTCAAGCTGACGGACGTTATCGGTAAGATTTTCCGCAATGTAATTAACAACGTCCTCGGGGAAGGTAACACCAAGCTTTTCGACCTTTTTCTTAACGATAGCGGCACGAAGCTCGAAATCCGGAGGATTGATATCAGCGATGATTCCGCCCTCAAAACGAGTGCGCAGACGCTCCTCAAGGTGCTTGATATCACGGGGCGGAAGGTCGGAAACGAGAATTATCTGTTTTCCGTTTTCATAGAGCTGGTTAAAGGTATTGAAAAATTCCTCCTGTGTCGATTGCTTGCCGGCGATAAACTGAATATCGTCGATAAGCAGCACATCTGCCTGGCGATATTTTTCACGGAATTCATGAGTCAGGTCACGGGAAAGGGAATCGATCATTTGATTCGTAAATTCCTCGCCCTTGACGTAAATAACCTTATATGTCGGGAAATTCTCTTTAAGTCGGTTTGCTATCGCATAAAGCAGATGTGTCTTGCCAAGACCTGACGGGCCGTAAATAAAGAGAGGATTTGCCTGACGTGCAGGATGATTTGCTACCGACTGCGCCGCTGCATGAGCAAACTTATTTGATTCGCCGACAACGAAGGAATCGAAGGTAAATTCGGCAAAAGCGGAAGGCACTGCCGCGCGGTTCAAAACTCTTGTTTCACCGACTGTTGAATAAATCTCGGTTTTCGGCAGGTGGTCCTTTTCAGCCGCTGCCTCGATCTTCTCGGACGTTTCCTTTTCGTTCTGCTGAGAGCGAACCGAAACCGTTACCTCAAATCCGATGACCTCATAAAGCGCTTCCTTAATTTTATCGAGATAGCGCTTGTAAACGATATCACGCTTGAAGTCGGAATTTGCCATAAAAACAGCCGTTTCATTTGAAAGAACGGTGAGCTTAAGGTCGGAAAACCAGAGCTTCATAACTATGTCATCATAGCCGTTTATTTCCTGAAGCTTTTCCTTTACGAGCGTCCATATCTCGTCGAATTGTTTATTGTCACTTATATTTACCATCTTGTTACCTATATTGTTTAAAATTAT
>JAZNXR010000009.1:0-13436 GCA_045593985.1 Eubacteriales bacterium | reverse complement strand
TAACGGTGCGTCGGGGACGTCGCACCCTACAAAGAAACGTTTGAAAGTTGTGCGGTAGGGGCTGGCGCCCACGACAGCCCGCAAATAACGATATTACATTCCTTCGGAACACCTCATCCGTCAACCTTCGGTTGACACCTTCCCCAAGGGGAAGGCAAGATGACGTCCCGATGCTTCGGTACGTTATTTGTAGGGACAGGCGTCCTCGACTGTCCGCACCAAAACGGTGTTACATTCCTTTTGGAACACCTCATCCGTCAACCTTCGGTTGACACCTTCCCCAAGGGGAAGGCAAGACAACATGGCGGAGCTTTGCCACGTTTTTGGTAGGGGAGGGGCTTGCTCCTCCCGCATAAAAACGGTGTAACACTTTATTTGTAGGGACAGGCGTCCTCGACGGTCCGCACCAAAACGGTGTTACATTCCTTTGGAACACCTCATCCGTCGGCTTCGCCGACACCTTCTCCCGCTGGAGAAGGTATAGCGGCGGCGTTGCCGCCTACACCCTCTCCGCCCCTTCGGGGCACCTCTCCCGAAGGGCGAGGCAAGAGGGCGTCCCGGTGCTTCGAGGCGCTGTTATGGCTCCCCCTCCGGGGGAGCTGTCGATGAAATCGACTGAGAGGGTGTAGGGCGGGGGCTTGCTCCCGCCGCACAAAAAACGATGTTACATTCCTTCGGAACACCTCATCCGTCAACCTTCGGTTGCCACCTTCCCCAAGGGGAAGGCAAGATAACGCCTCGATGCTTCGGTACGTTATTTGTAGGGACCGGCGTCCTCGGCTTCCGGAACAAAAACAACGTTTCTTTATCCGCCACGCGGTTAATTATTTTTCGTTCAGCTTTGCTTCGATCGCTTCGGCGATCTCGATACGGATGGCGGCGAATTCATCACTCGTTACGTCAACGGAGGTAAGGGATTTTGACACCTTATTTACCCTCTCGTCAACCCACTCACGTGTGAGCAGCTCCTCCGCCATATAGAGAAGCTCGATATCGTCGATGCCGTCTCTTATGATCTTCATTCTTATCGAAACAACAGGATCGCTCTGTCCGACCTGCTTGCCGGGATAGAAAAGAATTCCGTCACCGAAAATTCCGTTTCCGAAGGTATCTACGCTGTTCCACGGATCTTTGCCCGGCAGCTTATCGTAATAAGTGGAATTCCAATAGAGGAAGCCGTCTATATCTCTCTGATACATCTGCCAGAAAAGAACTCTGCTCCCGATTCCCTCGTCATCGACCTTGATGTTGAGATAGGGTGCGAGAGGATAGTTACAAACGTATGCCCAGACAGTGTCGCCTCTTTCCTTAAGAGCCTTCATTCTGTCGGCAAACGAGTCGTATTTTTCCATCTGCCCGGCGCTGTATATCTCTTTGTCATCCCAGTTTGAAAGCTTCGGACAGTGCGAGGTCATAAAGGACGACATATATCCGATCTGATCCGTTTCGGGATCCATTTGAACATTCGTATAATAAGGAGAAATTATCTTGATTCCCGGGCAAAGCTCGCTTAAGCGCTTGCATTTTTCCTCAAGCTCCTTTACCATCTCGACAGTTCTCGGCTCATCAAGGGGATAGAAAAACGCCTTTTCCATCCAGATGGGGTTTTTCTTCAGGTACTCATAAACCGCTATTGTGCTTTCCTCTGTATTCGTATAGGTCTGAATACAGAATGAAGTGACCTTCGGGTTTGACATATACTCATCGGCAGAGCCGTCCAGAATGTTGGCAGGGAGCCAGCGTGCCGAGAGATTGTGTTCAAGAAGTATATCGTAATAGGGCTGTCTTGTCGACGTTGAAAGTCCCATTGAGGTCTGAAACTTTTTTTCGATCGGCATTGCAAAATTCCAGACGTGAACGGTTATCCTCACGCGCGACACTACGTTACCCTTCGAATCGCACAAGCCGAATTCGTACCCATAATCGCCTGCGGGGGTATCCGATTTGGTCTTGAAGTCGATAAGGATCGCCATCGTCTCGTTCTTTTTGAGCTTGAAGCGAGAGCCGCCTCCTATCGGGACTGCGGGATCCGTCCAGCTTTTGCCCTTCGTCTTTATGATTTTTTGAACGTGGAAGGTTTCAAAGGTTATATACTCGTTTTCGCCCGAAAGAGCCTTGAATGACACAAGTCCCGTGTCCTCGCTTGAACGGAGAGCGACGTGAACGCCCTCGTTCTCGCCCTTCGCCATCGAAACGGTATATTCGGTCTTTGCGTTTTGCGGAGCCTTCATTTCGGTGCGGAGCTTATCGTAGCTGTGACTCACCCACGAAACGATAGATGCAGGCTTTGCTTCTTCTTCGGGTTTTGTGTTTTCTTTGCCGCCGCAGGAAATAAGAGCAGAAAGGAGCAGCGGTACAGTTAAAAGCAGGCACAAAAGTTTTTTCATATCATTCACCAAATGTCAGTTACCGTTCAGCTTTTTTTCAACGGCGTTTCCGATTTCAAGACGGATGCCGTAAAGCTCGTCGCTCGTTACGTCGACGGAGGTAAGGGAGGAGGAGGCTTTATTGACTCTTTTCTCGATCCATTCCTTTCCGAGCAGACGCTCGGCAAGATAGAACAGCTCGATATCGTCAAGGCCGTCTCTCATAATTTTAAGGCGTATAGAGGCTACCGGCTCCGATAGTCCCACCTTATCTCCGGGATAAAGGAGGATTCCGTCTCCGTAGATGCCGTTTCCGAAGGTATCTACGCTGTTCCAGGGGCTCTTTTCGGGCAGCCTTTCGTAATATGCGGCGTTCCAGTAGAGGAATCCGTCGATATTTCTCTGATACATCTGCCAGAAAAGGACACGGCTTCCGATTCCCTCGTCATCCACCTTTATATTAAGGTAGGGGGCGAGAGGATAATTGCAGACATACGCCCAGATGGTGTCGCCTCTTTCCTTAAGAGCCTTCATTCTGCTTTCAAATGAGCCGTATTTTTCGCCCTGTCCCTCGGTATATATCTGATCGTCATCCCAGTTTGAAAGCTTGGGGCAATGGGAGGTCATAAAGGAGGACATCCATTCTATCTGGTCCCTGCCGTCATCCATCTGCACGTCTGTATAATAGGGGGAGAATATATTAATTTCGGGGCAAATGCTCTTCAGATGCTTGCACTTTTCTTCAAGATCCTTTACCATTTGAACCGTGCGAGGCTCGTCAATGGGATAGAAGAACGCCTTTTTCATCCATTTGGGGTTTGTTTTGAGCCTTTCGTAAAGGGCGGAAAGCTTTTCGTCGCTTAAATCCCTGGGGATAATAAAGCAGGTAATTCTCGGATCCGAAAAATATTCTTCGGCCTCGTCTGATATAACACTGACGGGGAGGAATCTGGTATTCATATTGTGCTCGAGGAGCTTTTTGAGATTACCCATTCCGGGATTTACGGTAATTCCGACGTTAACGGTGCGCTGAAAGGTCTTTTCCTTCGGCATTTCAAAATTCCAGACGTGAACAGTTACTATGTGCTTGGAGATGACGTTGCCCGTCAGGTCGGTGACAGCAAATTCATATCTATAATCGCCTGCGGGGGTGCTTTCATCGGTCGTGAATTCAAGAAGAAGGGCAAAGGTCTTTCTTCCCTCAAGAGAAAATTCCTCGCCGCCGAACGGAACTGCGGGATCGGTATATATTTTTCCGTTCAGCTCCAATATCGGCATAACGTGATAGCATGCGAATTTTACATCCTCGTTTTTGCCCGAAAGAAGCTCAAAACGGAGCTTTTCGGCGTCATTTTCGGAATAAATACCGATGTGACAGCCCTCCGTCTCGCCCTTTGCCAAATAAACGGTATATTCGGTCTTGGGATTTTTCGGAGGCTTCATATCGGCGCGCAGTCTGTCAAAGCCGTGTCCGATCCACGAGGTTATCTCTATGTTACTTTGCATTATTCTTCCGCCTTTCTCGTCCTTATTACAGGGCTTTTCTATATGATATCGCAATTCGATAATAAATGCAATGGCTAATAAACCCCAAAAAGCATTGCAAATAAGACCATTTTCTCGGCATCGAAAAGCTAAAGGATCATAAGTCGGATTTTTTGAAAAAAGCTCCGACCGATCGGATAATATCAAATCGGTCGGGCATTTTATTATTTATTAAGCTCTGCCTCGATCGCCTCGGCAATTTCGATGCGGAGAGCGGCAAATTCGTCGCTCGTTACGTCAACGGAGGTAAGGGATTTTGAAACCTTATTTACTCTTTCGTCAACCCATTCACGGGTAAGCAGCTCCTCCGCCATATAGAGAAGCTCAATATCGTCGATGCCGTCACGAATTATTTTCAGACGGATCGAGCTGACGGGAGTATTTACCGAAAATCCTGCTCCGGTACCCGTGTAAATGAGAATTCCGTCGCCGTAGATACCGTTATCGAAGGTATCAACGCTGTCCCAGGGGTTTCCGCCGTTTCCAAGCTGCGCATAATAGGAGGAGTGCCAGTAAAGGAAGCCGTCGATATCTCTCTGATAGAACTGCCAGAAAAGAACACGGCTGACTATGCCCTCGTCATCGACCTTGACGTTAAGATAGGGCGCAAGAGGATAGTTACAAACGTATGCCCATACCGTTTCGCCCTTCGCCTGAAGCGCCTTCATTCTCTCGTCGAAGGTTGCGTACTTGTTCATCTGATAATCGTCGTATATCTCGGATTCGTTCCAGTTTGCAAGCTTCGGGCAATGGAGATCGACGTACTGATCCATAAAGTCGATCTGGTCGAGCTCGGGAGTTATCTGAAGATTCTTATAATAAGGCGAGGTGATCTTTATATCGGGACAAAGCGCACGAAGCTCCTTGCAAAGTCTTTCAAATTCCTCGATATGCTCGATTGTCGACGGCTCGTCGATCGGATAGAAATACGCCTTTTCAAGCCAGACCTCGTTAGTCTTGAGCTTTTCGTAGCAGGCGAGAAGCTTTTCGGTGTCTATGGTCTTATCCTCTTTTCTCGGAACATAGACCAAAAACGAGGTAACGCGCGGATCCGACATATAAGCGTCAGCGCGCTCGTCGGTAATTTCGTAAGGAAGATTATATCCGCTCAGATTGTGATCGAGAAGCATCTCGTAGTGCTCGACCTGTCCTGCGTGATTACCGACCGCACTCTCAAACTTATGTCCTTCGGGCATGGCGAAGTTCCATACGTGGACGGTGATCTTAACCTTATTAAACACGTTACCGCTTCTGTCGGTCAAGCCGAATTCATACTCGTAATCGCCTGCGGGGGTATCCACCGTGGTCTTGAAGTCGATGTAAATAGCCATCGTCTCATTCTTTTTGAGCTTGAAGCGAGAGCCGGGGCCTATCGGAACCATGGGATCCGTCCAGCTTTTACCCTTCGTCTTTATGATTTTTTCAACACGGAAGGTTTCAAAGGTTATATGCTCGTTTTCGCCCGAAAGAATCTTGAAGAATACAAGTCCCGTTTCTGCGTTTGAACGGAGAGCAACGTGAACGCCCTCGCTTTCGTTTTTTGCCATCGAAACGGTATATTCAGACTTTGCGTTTTGCGGAGCCTTCATTTCGGTGCGAAGCTTATCGTAGCTATGACTCGTCCAGATCTCAATAGTCGGATTCGGTGTGGGTTCTGTCTTTGGTGTCTCTTCCTTTTTGCAGGATGCAAGGGCGGAAGTGAGCATAAGGCAGCATAGACAAAGCGCTATAATTCTTTTCATTTTAATTTCTCCTGAAATATCTAATAAAAGTGCCCCTCGCCGATTATATAATTGATCGGAAAGGGGCGCGTTTTAGTCGTGGAAAAAATTATTCCTCTTCTGCCTCGTCGTCTTCGTCCTCGTCGCAAAGGATGCAGTCGGTGCAGTCCTCCTCGTCGCAATCGTCGCAGAAGCAGTAGTCCTCGTCGTCATCCTCGTCGTCATAGATATCGTAGTACTCGGTTTCGAGGTCACCGAGGTCGTGGTCAACCTCGTCGATATAATCCTCAAGGTATTCAGCAACCTCTCCGAGGTCAGCAACTTCATTTGCCATTTCGTCGAGAGTCTCAACGATAGCAGCAAGAAGCTTGCCCTCGGGCTTGCTCTCGTCGATATTGAGACCTGCCATAAGGCCCTTAAGATATGCAGTCTTTTCAGTGATGTTCATTATAAATTCCTCCGTATTCTTGTTTTTACAAAAAGCGCCGATAGGAAATCCCATCGGCGTTCTGGTTTAAATATTATGCGCGCTCGATGTACTCGCCTGTACGGGTATCGATCTTAAGAACATTTCCGATCTCGATGAAGAGCGGAACCTTAACAACAGCGCCGGTCTCAAGCGTTGCGGGCTTGGTAGTACCGGTTGCGGTGTCGCCCTTGAAGCCGGGCTCGGTATCGGTAACCTCGAGCTCAACGAACGTGGGGGGCTCAACGGAGAATACGTTACCCTTGTAGGAAAGGATCTTACAAGTCATATTTTCCTTAACGAAACGGAAGTTATCGTCAAGCTTTGATGCCTCGAGGGGAGTCTGCTCGTAGGTCTCGGTGTCCATGAAGTAGTAAAGCTCGCCATCGTTATAAAGGTATTCCATTTCCTTTCTTTCGATGTAAGCGTTCTCGAACTTATCGGTAGGGGAGAAGGTTCTCTCAATTACCGCGCCTGTAATTACGTTCTTGATCTTGGTGCGGACGAATGCGGCGCCTTTTCCGGGCTTAACGTGCTGGAATTCTACTACCTGCATTACGTTTCCGTCCATGTCAAAGGTAAGACCGTTTCTGAAATCTCCGGCTGTAACCATATTATTATTCCTCCAAATGAATAAACATTATTTTCACGAATACTATTGTACCTTATTTTTTACCATTTTGCAATAGGTTTTTTGACATTTTGGCAAAGAAGTAACATTTTTTCGTGATTTTTAAGTGGATTTTTATGCCGTGATTGACTTTTTTGATTTATTGAGATATAATTTTAACGATAATATTCTTTTATCACCTTTCTTGCTCACCCAAGAAAGGTGACCAAAGAACGGTGCCAAAGAAACTTTTCTTTGAGCGCAAAGAAAAGTTTCTTCTGGAATCTTCAAAAGAAACTTCACGCCTCGCATTCGCTCGTCGGTTTTACGCAAAACTTTTAAGTTTTTCGCGCAAATCGAAAGAGGTTTCCAAAGGAGAAAACGTGCAAAATTCGCTCGCGCAATTTTGCCGGTTGTCTCCTTGGCGTGTTTCTTTGCGCAGGTTTGCGAAGCAAAACTGCTTGTTTCATTTGCGTGAGCAAAGAAATGCGAAAAAACACCCATCCGGAGGAATTTATGATTACAAAAAGCGTTTTCGACCGATTTGTCGGCAGAGACATCTACTCCTACACTATGACTAACAAAAAAGGCGCTTCCGCTACCGTTATAACCTGGGGCGGAATACTGCAAAGTATCAAGGTGCCCGACAAAAACGGCGTCCTTGGTGATGTTGTTTGCGGCTTTGACTCGGTAAAGGATTATTTTGACGACCGTGGCTCGCACACAGGCGCTATCATCGGACGTTACGGCAACCGAATCGCAGGCGGCGGCTTTGAAATTGACGGCGTTTTCTATCCAATTAACAACAACGAGGTAGGTCGCTGGCATCTTCACGGCGGTCTTGCCGGATTTAACCGCAGAATCTGGGATGCGGAGTATTTTGAAAACGGCGAAAGCGACAGCGTGGTTTTCCGCCTTTTCTCTCCCCACCTCGAAGAAGGCTATCCCGGAAACCTTAATGTAAAGGTCACCTACACCTGGGACGATGACTGTGTTCTTTCTATCCGTTATGAGGCACAGACCGACATGAAGACCGTCCTTAACATGACTAATCACGCTTATTTCAATCTGAACGGCTACGATGGCGGCTCGGTTATGGAGCAGGAGCTTATGATAAACGCCGATACATACGATGACCTTGACGACAAGCTCATCCCCCTCGGCTTCCCGACCGACGTTACAGGAACGGCTTTCGATTTCAGAAAAATGAGAAAAATCGGTCAGCCCTACGATCACAGCTTCCAGCTTCAGGGCGAGATCGGAAAGATGCGCCTTGCCGCAGAGGCATACGATCGTGATAGCGGCAGAACGATGAAGGTTTATACCGATCTGCCCGCAGTTCAGCTTTACACCGCTGAATTTATGACGGGAGAAACGCTCTTTAAGGGCGGCGTTAAGCAGCGATCCCTCCACGCCTTCTGCCTTGAAACGCAGTTCAGCCCGAACACCCCGAACCGCCCCTATATGCCGCAGTGCTATATCGATCCCGAGCATCCGTATTTCACCGAAACGGCGTTTGAGTTCGGAACGAAGTTATGAAAATAAAAAGCACCCGAAAGGGTGCTTTTTATTTTCATAACTTATATTTTCCGTTTTCTATATCGTGTATGATCTGCGCAAGGGCATGCTCCTCGTTGCTGACGGTGATATCATCCGCCGCCTTGCGTGCCTTTTCGGAGCAATTTGCTACTGCAATTCCGTATCTTGCCGCCCTGAGCATTCCGACGTCGTTATCAAAATCGCCGACCGCAACGGTCTTTTCCATATCACAGCCGAGGCACTCGACGAGCTTTTTTAAGCCGAGCCCTTTATCCACACCCTTGGGGAGAATTTCAAAAAGGTGTTCCTCCGAGCGCACAAAGTCGAAAAGATGCGCCTTGGGATGCGTTCTCAACGCCTGCTTGACCGCCTCGATCTCTTCCTCGTATGCGATGGCGAAAATTATTTTCGCTATCGGCTCCGTCACGTCCTTGTAGTGACGGGGAAGATTCGGGAGCCCCGTTGTTTCTCTGAAAAATTCCTGCACGATGTTTTCCTTTGAGAAAAAGGTGTTTTCAAAGGTAACCGTCTGAATTCCTACTGTCGGGAAGTTATTGTCTATATACTCGACAAGCTCGATAACATCGGGCAACATTCCGCCGTGCGTAAAGAGATATTTGCCGTTCACCTTATCGTAAACTCCGCCGCCGTTAACGCAACCGAAAGGCGCATTCGGCTGTGCCGCCTTGTATGCGTCCATTGAGTAATTCGGCATTCTTCCCGTGATAAAGGTAAAAAGTCCGCCCTCGTTTTTGAAATATTCTATTGCTTCTCTGTTCTCGTCCGACACCGTCTTGTCGTTACGGTACAAAGTACCGTCAAGGTCGGTGCAGATGAGTATTCCGTCGAATTTTCCCATTTTTATCCCTTTTATTTTGATCACGGCTTATGATAGCACAATTTCGCATCAAAGTCAAGAAGCAAAAAGCACCTGCAAACGCAGGTGCTTTTTACTTTGATCTTATTCTATCATTGAGTTGATCTCGGGGAGGTTCGTATTATCTCCCATACCCACGGAGAACGTGATAACGTCCTCGTTTTCGAAGATCACCACTTCGCATTCGGGTGAAATGAATTCGTTATTCATATTCTTATCCTCCTTAATTACTTCAGGAAGCAAAGTTGACCGTTGCAACGCCGTAGTTATAGGTTGCGGCGATGAGGTTGCGTGTAGCCTTGCCGGTCGCGCTTGCGTTAAGTGTATTAAGATATTCGTTAAGCGTGAAGGAGATAGACGCTATCGCCTCTGCTCCGTCGTATACTGTAACCGTTATCTTGTCGGAGTAGTTAGCGGCATATATGCCGGTAACATAGATAGCGCCGTTCTCGACGTAGTCCATTACGGGCTTGTTATTGATAACAGTATTGCCGCCGAATGTAGCGGTAAGAGTATATGCCTCGTCAAGCTTCGATGTATCGACCGTGAGCTTTGCGCTTGCAGACTGTGCAAGAGTTGCGCCGAGTCCGACGAAGATATCGCCTTCCTCGGTAACTGTTCCAACGCCGGTAAAGTCTGCGGTGACGTCTTCTTCAAGAGCTCCTGCGGCTGCTTTACCGTAGGTTACGATGCTGTCAACGAGAGCTACAAGCTCGGCGTACTTCGCTTCGGAAAGTCCGAGTGCGGAAGCAGATACTGCCTTTACTCTGCTTGCATAGCTTTCTACGCTCACGTTGATATCCTTGCCATTCTCTCCGCACTTAACGGTGAGCTCGGTGCCGATATTGACGGGGGTGAGGTTAACGGTATAGGTATGAGTTCCCGCTACTGCAGGGAAAGAAACGCCGTTGCTGAATTCCACCTTGGTATCGGGGTATTTCGCAAGATATTCCTCGCTTACCGCAAACTTGACGTTTACGCTTACGCCTCTGTTAAGAGTGAGCGAGAAGCTCTTGTATTCGGGAGCTGCGGGCTCTTCGGGCTCGGGATAAGTGAAGGAATCCTCTGCTATCATGAACATTGCGTGAGGAGCATAGCTTCCCGTATATGCGTCTACGCCGTTAACGATAATATAGTCCTCGTAAACGGTAACGATGTAGTTTTCGTATACGGTGCCGGAGCCCTCCTTGCCGTCTCGTGAAGGACGGGGATTCGTAAGGGAAGGCACGTGGATCGAAACGTACTCGTCAGCGTAGATATTCAAATCTGCATCGAAGTAGAAGTGGTTGTGTCCGTTAAAGTGGATAACTCCCGGATATTTGCGAAGAGCTCCGTCAAGCTTGGCGGAGGACTCGGCATCCCACTCCGTACCGGTTGCCGTGCTGTAATACTTTCCGCTTTCAAGGGTGTAGTAGTGGAATATCAAGAACACCTGACCGTCCTTTTTATCCACGTTATAATACTGATTCAGAACGCTCTCGAGCCATTCTATCTGCGAATCGGCGAGCTTCTGGTCAACGTTTATCGGGTTGCCCGCAGCATTGACCGAGCTGTTCGATGCGACGCCGACACTCATAAAGATGAACAGCTCGTCGCCGTACGACATCGTATAATCGTATCCTGCGTTCTCGCCCTCGGCAACTGTCACGGTGTATTGAGAGCCTGCGCCGTGGTTTACGTTTGCGAAGGTATTGACCGCCGCCTTCATGTTGCTGAGTGCCTGCTCGGGAGTCAAGGCTGAATCGAGGTTCCATTTGAGAATATCGTGGTTTCCGAGAGCGGTAAAGAAGGGCATCGTATATCCGCCTGCCGCATAAGTCGAGGTGAACTGTGCGTATTCCGCTTCGCGGCCGCCCGTGGTCACGTCGCCGCAGGAAACAACGAACGCTGCGCCTGCATCTCTATACAAATTCATTGCTGCGGTAAAGCTGTTATTCGGCTTGCCCGCACTTGTCGTGAAGTGAACGTCGGAGAATACGCCGAAGGTGTATTTCGGAGCGCCGAGAGTCATGCGGCGTTCAGCCGGTATCTCAAAGCTTGTAATCTCTGCTCCGCCAAGAGTGAGATACAGATGTGTGATTCCTTCCGGAATATAGGTTTGACTTTCGGGGATATAGATAAGGGTATTGCCCTGAACGGCAATATCTTCCATCGTCGTAAGAGAGCTGTACTTCTCGGAAACGCCCTCCGAAGTGCCCCAATAAAGCTCGTATGCTTCGTTCTTGTAGCTTTCGGGGAGAAGGATGGAGATAGTTCCGTCTGCACGTCCCTTTACGTTTGAGGTAAATTCGTAATCAAGACCGGGGAGCCTGGGTATCGAATAGGTCTTCGTTACCGTTTCGGATACGCCGTCAACCGTTATCTTGACGGTGACGTTAACGCTTCCCTCTTTCGCGCTCGTCGGAGGCTCGACCGAGAAGGAATCGATCGAAAGCGAAGCCGTAGTACCCGAAACTGCCTTATATGCGCAAGAGAGAACGTCGCTTGCCGTGGTGCTGACGATCGCTTCGAAGCCGTTGAGCGCATTTTCTACCGCATCAAGCGCATCATTAAGCGATATTTCTTTTTCGCCGAACGTATTAAGATATGGAGCGCTTCCGCTCTCGACCGTCCAAGCATCCGAAAGCTTATCCGAGAGAGAGCCGTCAAGAAGCTGTTCGGTAGTTATTGCGGTGCCGATGCCATCATTGAGCAGATTTCCGTTCGGATAGGAAAGGCTGCCTGCAAAGTAGGAATTCGTAACTACAAGTCCTGAAGGCGCAGGGTTTCCGTAGTATTCACTTACAAGCGCACCTGCATAGCCACCAGTCGTCAAGGCGATGTCGCCTGCGAAAATGCAGTCGGATATCGTAGCCGCTACCTTCATGCTGCCGACAAGACCGGCAATACCTACCTGTCTGTCTCCGTCGGTCGCGCCAAAGCCGCCGACAAGATCGACATCTATGTAGCAGTTTCTTACCGTGAACGCAGATCTTCCGCTTCCCGCAATGGCGCCAACACGCACCTGACGGGAGGTAGTATCAATAATAGTTCCCGACATATATACGTTCTCTACAACCGCGCCGTCACGAATGTATCCGCAGATACCGCCGACCGGCTTATTGTCGGAGCCGACGTTGAAGTAGATATCTTCAAGCTTAAGGTTTTTAACCGTGCCCGAAAGCTCGCAGAAGATACCCCAGCCCGCAGAATTTGTATAAGGAGCATCAGGCGTTCCCGCCGTCATACCGGAGATAGTATATCCGTTTCCGTCAAAGACACCGCTGAAGATGCCGCCGACGGGAGTCCATGCCGTTCCCGAAAGGTCGATATCGGCTGTCAGCTTATAGCTTCCCGAAAGAGGATAATTTGCGTCAACGCCTATCTTGCAAAGATCCTCTACCGAGTCGATCTTGATCGTTCCGTCGTCAAATTCCGGCGCGCTGCCGAAGCTCTTAAGGTACGGAACGCTTCCGTTTTCAACAGTCCAAGCGGATGAAAGGCCGCCCATAAGAGATCCGTTAAGAAGCTGATCGACGGTTATCTTTGTTCCGACGCCGTCGTTAAGCAGAGTTCCGTTCGGAGAAGAAATCGTACCCGAATAGTAAGCATTTGTTACTACAAGAACGGTGTCTTCTACGGTATTGCCGTAATATTCACTTACAAGCGCACCTGCATAGCCGCCCGTCGTAAGAGTTACGTCACCTACGATCACGCAGTCGGAGATCGTACCGCTCTGCTTCGTGCTTCCGACAAGCCCCGCAACGCCTGCCTGTTTATCCACGGCGTTATCGCCGTAGCCGCCCGTAACGTCAACGTCAACATAACAATTACTGATAGTATACTTCGATCTTGCACTTCCCGCAATGGCACCAACACGCACCTGATGAGAGGTAACGTCGGTGATCGAGCCCGACATATACACGTTATCTACCACCGCACCGTCGCGTATGTATCCGCAGATACCGCCGACCGGCTTTTCGCCGCCGGGTGCGCCGACGTTGAAGTAGAGATCTTCAAGCTTGAGATTTCTGACTGTGCCGGAAAGCTCGCAGAACATACCCCAGCCCGCCGTCGTTGTGTAAGGAGCGTCGGGGCTTCCTGTCGTCATTCCGGAGATCGTGTGTCCGTTTCCGTTAAATTCGCCGCTGAAGATGCCGCCGATGGGAGTCCATGCCGTTCCCGAAAGGTCGATATCGGCTGTCAGCTTATAGCTTCCCGAAAGAGGATAATTTGCGTCAACGCCTATCTTGCAAAGATCCTCTACCGAGTCGATCATGATCGTTCCGTCATCAAATTCCGGCGCGCTTCCGAAGCTCTTAAGGTACGGAAC
>JAZNXR010000008.1:0-2283 GCA_045593985.1 Eubacteriales bacterium | reverse complement strand
CACAGAACGACATGGCTACGATCCGACTTTCCCAAGGACGCCATATCTATGGAGAAGAATAGTGAGGGCTACTTCTATCCGACGATTGACGAGGACAAGTGCATAAATTGCGGACTTTGCTATAAAAAATGCCCCTCGATTGAATTTAAGGAATTCCACACCGAGACTCCTGACGTATACGCTATGATGGCTAAGGACAGTATGAGAAACACATCCTCCTCGGGAGGCATGATGTCCTGCCTTGCGGAGTACGTTTTCTCCAAGGGTGGCGTAGTTTGCGGAGTCGTTCAAAATGACACGTTGGACCTTGAGTTTGCCTTTGCCCGCAATATGAAGGAGCTTGAGCCGATTAAAGGCTCTAAATACTATCAGGCAAAAGTTGGCGATACCTATAAAAAAATCAAGGAGCTTCTTCTTGAAAAGGTCACCGTTCTGTTTGGCGCCTGCCCCTGCCAGGTAGCGGGACTCAAAAATTATCTCGGACGGGATTATGAAAATCTTATTACCGCAGACCTGGTATGCCACGGCGTTCCCTCTAAGGATGTTGTCGAAAGCTATATAAAAACCCTCTCGCCCCTTGATGAAGTGAAAAACATTTCCTTCCGCGACAAAGAAGTATATAAGTGGTCTTCGAATATAGCTCTGCATAAAAAATCCGGAGAGGTTATAAGAAAAAGCTTTACAGAGTCCACCTTCTTCCAAGCGTTCAGCCGTTGCGTTTGTATGAGAGAAAGCTGCTATAATTGCAAATTTGCAAAGCTCCCAAGGGTCGGCGACTTCACCCTTGCGGATTATTGGCACATTAACGAATTCAATCCCGACGTAAACGACTGGATGGGAACATCCTGTGTTCTTCTTAACACCGCTAAGGCGAAGAAGCTTTATTCGCTTTTGGAGCACAAGATGAAAAAGAGCGTAAAGATGCCTCTTGAAACCGCAACTAAATATAATTCGCAGCTCAAGCATCCCATCGAAAGAAATCCCAACAGATTGAAATTCTTTGATATGCTGAAAAATGTGGATTTCAACACCGCAGTCAACGAATCGACCGACAGAAGTCATTTTGACGTGGGTGTTATAGGATACTGGTATGCCACAAACTACGGCAGCGTTATAACCTACTATTCTCTTTACAAAGCAATAGAAGCTATGGGCTATAAAACCGTAATTATCGACAGGCCGGACAGGCACCTTGACGGCGAGCCTCAAACCGTATTCCCCAGAATCTTTATGAATAAGTACGCTAACGTCAGCGACAGTTACCCGTACTTTGAGCAAGGAAAATACAACAACCTTTGTGACAAATTCGTCGTAGGCTCCGACCAGGTTTGGACTCCACACGCTATAAGACTGACCGGCTATCGCTTCTTCCTTGATTTCGTTTCGGACGACAAGACTAAGGTGGCTTACGCTCCTTCATTCGGTCAGGACAGCTTCCACGCTCTGCCCGAAACGAAGCGCATAGTTTCTTATCTGCTCAGCAGATTTGACGCCGTTTCCGTAAGAGAAAACACGGGTCTTGACATTTGCAAGCGGGAATTCAATATCGACGCCGACCAGATGATAGACCCTATCTTCTTAAACAAACGGGAATTCTACGATGAAATCGCAAGCTATTCCGGCAAGAATGAAAGCGAGCCCTATATGCTCTCGTACATACTCGACCCCGACGACGATAAGAGGAAAACCCTCCTTACCGCATCTAAAAAGCGTGGGCTCAAGCTTATAAACCTTCTTGACGGAAGATATAATACCTTCGATGAAAACAACAAAAAGCTCAATTTACCTAACACGTATCCCGACGTTAACGAGGAGCAGTGGGTAAAGCTGTTCCGAAACGCCGAGTTCGTCATTACCGACTCGCACCACGGATTTGCTATGGCGGTAATATTCAACAAGCCCGTTATTTGCATTATGAACCGTGAAAGAGGAGGGACGAGATTCACTTCCCTGCTCGGTTGGCTGGGAATGCTCGACCGCTTGGTTGACAAAACCGAGAACATAAACGACAAGGCGTATTTGCTTGATGATAATTACGACTATACCCCCGTTAATGCCATTATCGACAAAAAGCGCCGTGAGTCCTTGGAATGGCTGCGCAAGTCCTTGGCAATCAAGCATGACACCGCCGCAGGTCTTTACGACTTCGTTAACAACCGCATCAAAGAAATGGAACGTAAATTGAGCGAGCTAAAGCATAAAAACAAGCTGCTTGAGGATGAAATAAAAGAACTTCGTGAGAAGGGAGATAAAAATAATGGTTAAAGTAAGTATCGTTGTACC
>JAZNXR010000007.1:0-9878 GCA_045593985.1 Eubacteriales bacterium | reverse complement strand
TTTTGGTCTGAGTGACAAGACTTGAACTTGCGGCCTCTACCACCCCAAGGTAGCGCGCTACCAACTGCGCCACACCCAGATGCAACAACGTGTATTATAGCACAGGTTGGGTGCTAAGTCAAGTGTTTTTTTGAATTTTCTTGAAAAAAGTCGATAGAATTTTAGATGTTTGGTATTGACAAGTGGGCGGCGAGGTGGTATAATAAGTCCGTTGCACCGCCAACGGTAAAAATGCGGGCCATTAGCTCAGTTGGTTAGAGCTACCGGCTCATAACCGGTCGGTCCTAGGTTCGAGTCCTAGATGGCCCACCAAGAAAAAAGCACGCGAAAGCGTGCTTTTTTCAATGATGTTTGCCTTCGGCAAATGATGTTGGTTGCGCCAATGATGACGCTATCGCTAATGATGCCGGCTTCGCCTAATTTTATAGGCAAACATCTCATCATTGCGAACGGAGTGAAGCATATCATTTTTCGCGTAGCGAAATCATCATATCGCCACAGGCGATGCATCATTAAAAGCCGTCGGGGAGCTTGCTCACCAGGGGCGCGCGTAGGAATATTGCCCATGGGGCAAAATCCGAAAGGCCCACCAAGAGAAACGCCACCCGAAAGGGTGGCATTTTTGTTTCTCTTGGTGAGCCATCTAGCCAAAGAGAACGTAGTTTCCGAGGCGAAGGCGAGGAAATAGGTCCGCATTCCAAGCGAGCTATGTGATTTTCCAACAAAAAAGCACCCTTTCGGGTGCTTTTTTGCATTTACCGGATTAAAGGAGGGCATTTCCTGCCTTATCCATTTCCTCGAAGATGAACTTAACAGATGCGCAAGCATCGGGAAGGGTAGCCTTATCGGGCTTTTTGCCTGCAACGAGGCAATTTGCGAAGTATTCGAGCTCGTTGAAGTAGCCGCCGAGGTCGGAGATGTTACCGCCGCCCTGAACTGCGATCTCTCTCTTATTGAGCTTGATGGGGGTAGCAGCTTCGTCGGTGTAGAGGGTGAAGCCCTGGTTGGTATATTCCATAACTGCCTTTTCGAAGGTTACACGGAATGCCATTTCGAAGGGGAAGGAAGCGGGAAGATCCCATGTTCCCTCGCTCGTTACTACGAAGCCGTCATAATTTGCGATAGTCATAGTATAGGAGTTGCCCTCGCCGCCGTGCGAGATAACGGTGTTGAAGTTATTCGGACGGCCGAATGCGTGAAGCATGAAGTCGGTATCGTGAACGTGGAGGTCGAGCATAGCGCCGCGGGAGCGAGTAAGCTCGAGGTCCCAGTTTTCCCAAGTCCAGGTAGGACGGGGAGAGAGACGGCGGAATACGGCGTTAACTACCTTGCCGTACTTGCCGGTATCGATAGCGTCCTTAAGGCAAACGTACTCGTCCCAGAAACGAACGACCTGACCGACCTGAACGCCGGCGCCGGTCTCTTCCTGAGCCTTGAGAAGTGCGTCACATTCAGCGGGAGTGAAGGCAACGGGCTTTTCGATAAATACGTTCTTAACCTTGTGCATAGCAGCGATAGCGTGCTCGGTGTGAAGGAAGGTAGGAAGGCAGATGTCGATAGCATCAACGTCTGCGTTAGCGATAAGCTCCATACCGGTGCTGTAAATTTCAGCGCCGGAGAGCTTTGCAAGCTCCTCTGCCTTGTCACGGCGGATGTCGGCAACTGCAGTTACCTGAACGCCGTCGATAATGTTGTACGAATTTGCGTGCATGGATCCCATGAATCCACAACCGATAAGACCTATTTTAATCATTTTTATTTCCTCCCTAAAATTTTATCAATGGAATTTGAAGTATTGTAGATGATCTGCTCGGAATGCTGAGCGTAAGCGGGGATCATCTCTCCCGTTACCCAGCCATCGTAGCCGACGCTCTCAAGCGCCTTAACTACCGCATCCCAGTTTACGTCACCTGCCAGCAGGTCAACGAAGCCGTCAAGCGTTCCGACATTTACGCGGAACTCCTTGAAGTGAACCTTCTTGATTCTTTTACCGAGGATCTTGATCCACTGCTCGGGATAACCCGTCAGCATTACGTTTCCTACGTCGAAGTAGGACTGTACCCAGGGGCTTTCGAAGCTGTCGATAAAGCTGCGCATTTCAAGGGGCGAGAGAAGGAACTTGTTCCATACGTTCTCAACGCCGATAACAACGCCGTACTTTTCGGCATCGGGAATGAGATCCTTAATGCTTTCAACAGCTCTTTCGTAAGCAACGTCGTAGTCAACTACGCCAAATTGAGGCGCAAAGGAAGCTGAAACCACGCCGGGAACGATGAGGACCGTGTCTGCTCCGAGGATAGACGCAACCTCAAGCTGACGGCGAACGAAGAATTTCGCTCTTTCTCTTTCCTCGGGATCGGGGGAGGTAAGAGAATTGCCCCAAACGAGATCGTTGCAGACGGAATAGATCTCAAGACCGAGGTCATTTGCCGCCTTTTTGATCTTAAGAAGCTCTTCCTTGGTTACGTCAAGACCAAGCTCACCCGTATCGGAAATTGCGACCTCGATACCCTCGAAGCCGGCATCGGCGGCAAGCTTGAACTTGTCGAGGAGCGTTCCGCTTGTGAAGCTCCAGATGTTAATACCCTTTTTCATCTTCTTCTCCTTATTTTAATGATTTTTTTGTGCCAATCAACTAAAAAAAGCAACATGTTTTCGTGCGATTTTGACAGATTGACAACTCTACGCCTTTATGATACACTATATTCGTGCAAATGTCTTTAAAGAATTATCCCTCATGTTTGCACAATCGTACCCAAAACAGGAGCGCAATATGTCGGACAGCTTCGTAAGACAAACTAATAAAAAGGAAATATACGTCAGCCGCATCGTGACCGTCCTCTATCTTGAAAATTCCAAGGACTTCGTTTTCAGCGGCGAAAGCCACGACTTCTGGGAGTTTAACTATATCGACAAGGGACAAATGGTCGTTACCGTCGGCGGCAATGAATATCTCCTTAAAAGC
This sequence comes from Eubacteriales bacterium, assembly GCA_045593985.1. Classification (GTDB taxonomy): domain Bacteria; phylum Bacillota; class Clostridia; order Oscillospirales; family CAG-272; genus Colimorpha_A. Next base: position 6,913 of record JAZNXR010000007.1, on the reverse strand, counting down.
GGAGAGATGGTTTTTTTCAAGCCGAACGAATTCCATTCCCTTGAAGCGAGAGGGCTTTCTGCGCCGAATCATACTGTCGTCAGCTTCGTGTGTAATTCCGAATCAATGAAGTATTTTAAGAATAAGATCATAGCTCTTAATTCCGCCGAGCGAAAGCTTCTTTCAATACTTCTCCGTGAGGGGCTTGCGGCGTACAAGCCGATAAACAGTAAGCCGCCGATTATGGGAATGGTCGAAAGGGAGCATGCTCCGATAGGCGCCGTTCAAATGACCTTCAATCTGCTTGAAGAATTCCTCATAACCCTCCTTCGCCGAAGCGAAAGCGGAATATCGATCGGAACCCGACTCATCTCTCCGATGTACGATGAAAGCATCCCCGAGCGCGCGAAGGAAATTGCGCGGTATATGGAGCAGATGATAAGCGAGAATTTGACGGTCGCACAGATAGCAAGGCATTTTTCGCTTTCCGAAAGCGGTCTTAAGAAGATGTTTTCAAAGGATGTCGGCTGCGGCGTTACCGACTTTTTCAATAACATGAAAATCGAGAAGGCGAAGCAGTATATAAGAGAAAACGAAAAGAACTTCACCCAGATTTCGGAGGAGCTTGGCTTTTCGTCGATACACTATTTTTCACGGCTTTTCAAAAAGAAAACAGGCATGACGCCGACGGAATATCGCTCGTCGGTCATTTATCCGAGTGAATAAAATATAAAGGGCAAACGCAAAATGCGTTTGCCCTTTGATCTTATATAACGTCAGCTTTTTCTCCAAGTCGTGCTTGTATACTCAAATGTTCCTGCATCCCAGTGATCGTCCTCATAAGTTACGATGCAGTCAAACGAATTTGTCCAGGACGTGCCGTAAGCATCTGACATTGTTACAACGCCGCTGATTCTATATTCAGTGTCGGAAAGCTTTTCCCGGTGAGTTATTCTGGCGGACGATTTCACCAGATCATTTCCGCCGATAGATCTGCCGAAGTATTCACGGGCAGCTTTCATTTCAACCGCCCACGTGATTTTTTCGTAATCGGACAATTCACCGTCATCTTCGTTTCCGCAAGCGAAGAAAGTGCACATAGACAAAATGGCGAGGAATAGACAAAGTAGCTTTTTTGCAGTTTTCATTTAACAAAACTCCTTAAGGGTAATACTGTAACAAAATGTTACATTTTTATTGTAACACATTGTTACAATAATGTCAAGAGGTGATTTTGTGGTTGGATTGAAAAATATTCGCAAAAAGCTAAGGTTAAATCAACAAAAGGTTGCGATGGATCTTAATATTTCACGCGAGGCACTTTCCTATTACGAAAACGGCAAAAGAGAGCCGTCATTGTCAATGCTTGTTCAAATGTCACGGTATTTTAATGTTTCGATCAATTATTTGATCACGGGCGAGGAATTTCAAAAGAGATAGCTAAACATTATCGCTCGTCGGTCATTTTTCCGAGTGAATAAAAGAGGGAAGCGCCCGCATCAAAATGCGGGCGCTTCCGTTTGTTATTTTAAAAGGCTTTCGAGTATTGCATCAAGCTTCGCATAAGCATCGTCGCTCTGCTCCTGCTTTTTTATATACTCGGAAAGCATATCGAGCGCGCGAAGTCGGTCGGTAGTCTTTTCCTCCTGATTGAAGGCGATTTCCGCCATCTGGCGCATGATCTTCTTTTCGTCGGGTATTCTTTTTCCCATCATATCACCTCTTTATCTGTTCGGTAATATGATAGCAAAAAGCGATGGGGAAATCGTCCCCGACTATTCCCCTGTTTTTCCCATCAAGGCTTCTTTTTTCTGCTCTCGTTATCCTCAATATATCTTTCCGCCTGCGCCGAGAAAAGCTCGCAGTACTGCTTTCCTGCCGCCATCAGCTCGGCGTGCGTACCGATCTCAACGACGGTGCCGTTTTGAAGCACGACGATCTTGTCTGCGGTTGTCGCAGAGGATAAACGGTGCGACACGAATATCGTCGTTCTGTCACGGCGAAGCTCGTCAAACTGGCGGTATATCTCCTGCTCGGCGATCGCATCGAGAGAAGCGGTCGGCTCGTCAAGGATGAGAATGTCGGTGTCGGAGTAAAAGGCTCTTGCAATCGAGAGCTTTTGCCATTGACCGATGGAAAGCTCGGCTCCGTTCTGCTCAAAATACTTCATAAGCGGCGTATCGTAGCCGTCGGGAAGCGCCTCGATAAACTTATCGGAATTGCTGTGATAAGCGGCGGTGCGAATATCGTTTTCGTTCGGCTCCTTTGAGATCTGACCGAACATGATATTTTCCTTAACCGTAAAGGCGTACTTGCCGAAGTCCTGGAAAATAATACCGAATGCGGCGTAAACATCCTCAGGCGAATATTCCTTTATATCGTGACCGTCAAGAAGAATTACGCCCTCGGAAGGATCGTATAGACGTGTAAGGAGTTTGATCAAGGTAGTTTTGCCGGCGCCGTTAAGACCGACGAGAACGACCGTCTCACCCTCCTCGATAACGAGATTTACGTTCTTAATAACATATTTCTCGCTTCCGGGATAACGGAAAGATACGTTTTTCAGCTCAAAGCGGTGAGCAACGTGACGCTTAAGCTCTCTCGGCTGATCGAGACTCGATACGATTTTCTTCTTCTCGTTCATGAATATTATCATATTGTCAATGAAGAGAGTTCCCTCGTATATAGAGGCGATCGTGGTAATTAAGGTCGTGATTCCTGCCGCAATGCTTGTAAGCGCATTGGTGTAAAGGGAATAGTCACCGACGCCGTAACGCCCCTCGATAACGCCGTTTGCTATCATTATAAATAGGATACAGTTTACCGCCGTTGAAACGAAGGAAATGCCGATCTGCCAGAAGCCCTCGGTCAAAAACAGCCTTTTAAGCCCTTTGAAATATTTGGCGAAAACCGCCTTGTAGCGAGAAATAAAGGTGTCAGCGAGGCTGAACATCTTAATTTCCTTAACCATATCCTTGTTCGTTACAAGGGAGGAATAGTAGTTCATCTGCCGCCTGTCCTTCGAGCGATGACGCATATAAAGGAAATTTTTGCGGCGGAAAACGAAGCTGATTATCGCAGAGGGAATGCTGACCGCCGCAACGAGAAACGGTGCGCCGGGGCTTACCGCCCAAAGTATGACGATAAACGAGATCATACTGATAAGCGTGCTTATAACCGTGAAATTCGCACGGAGAATGTGGATCGGACGGTGTCCCGCCTCACGGGTTGCATTTTCGAGCTTCTCGTAAAATTCGGGACGGTCGTAGCCCTCAAGGTCGATTTCCTTCGCCTTGGTCATGATCTTCACGTTAACGTGATTGACGACAAGCTCGCCCGAGATATTGTTCAGTATCGAGCTTATCTGCGCCATAAGGCGAGTAAGGAAAATGTAGGCAAATTGGAAAATAAGAAGCGTCGCAATGCTCTTAAGGGCAAGCTCGGAGCCGCTTATACCCGCAAGGGAGAGCTTGTTGATTATCTCCTTCGAAATGACAGCGCCGACAACCGGCATTGCGCCGTCAAAGATCGCCATGAACATCATGGCAAAAAGTATCCACGGTCTTGTTTGCCAAACCAGCTTGAATATATAGAAAAGTCGAGAAAAGAACTTGGATATTATTTTCTTCAGATAGGAAGGAACTTCACGTAAGTTTTTTGGCTTCGGCTCTCGGTTTTTGTCGGAAGCCGTACCGGGAGGAGGCCCCATCATAGGTCCCATTTTTTCACCGCCTTGAATGTTTGTTAGAATGCTAACATTATATCATCAGAGACGGGAAAAATCAAGAGAAACGAGGAAAAATATAACGGTTCTCGAAGACGAAGTGTTTGTTTCAGCGTTATGAATTCTTTGTGAGTTTTTGTAGGGGGCGACGGCGAACGTCGATAAAAACCAAAAAGCGTTCAGAAGCTCAGTTCTGCTTCTGAACGCTTTTATATTCGTCGTAATAACGGTAGTAGGGACATTCGTTTGATCTTCCCGTGACGAAGTCAACGCTTTCGTCCTCGTCAAGGTCTATGATGCAAACGTATTCCTGATAATATTCGTCGTAGTCGTAATACATACAGCTTTCGCAGTTACTTTTCATAATCAACCTCAAAATTCTTCCTTGACCGATATAAGCTCGTCACCGTGGTATGAGAGCTTAAGCGAGAAAACACCTCTGTCCTCGAATAAATAGCGGAGGAACACCTTGTCGCCCTCCCAAAGCGGAAGCGACAAGACCTCGCTTTTATCGATCCAATGTAATTCGCCCTCGTCGCAGACTATCTCGTCACCGTAAAAATCGTCGGAGGTGTATAAAAACATATATTCAGTCTCGCAAACGTCGGAATCAAATGTCACGATTCCGTGAAAACGGTAAGAGTTGAGCCTATATCCCGTTTCCTCAAAAACCTCTCGGACAAGGCACTCCTCGGGGCTTTCGCCGCTTTCAAACTTGCCGCCGACTCCGATCCATTTGCCCGAGTTTATATCGTTACGCTTTTTGTTGCGGTTAAGCATCAAATATTTGCCGTCTTTTTCAAGATAGCATAAAACGCAGTTTTTCATAATTATTCCTCCGAAGAATAAACGGCCTTTTCGATGTCAAAACTTATGACATAACGAAAGAAAGGCGTTTGAAAAAATGAAAAAATTACTTATACCGATGATAGCAGTCCTTCTTATCACCGCATTGGCGATCATCCCCACCGCATCTGATATGGAAATATACGATAAGGTAATACGTCTGCACGTTATTGCCAATTCGGACAGCGAAGCAGATCAAGCGCTCAAGCTGAAGGTGCGAGACGGGATTTTAGAAACCGTTGAAGAATTAACGCAGAACTGTAAAAATAAGGAAGAAGCGGAGCAGGTGTTGAGAGAAAACAGCGACGCTATCCTTGAAAGTGCCAATCGTGTTCTTCACGAAAACGGCTCAAATCTCAGTGCAAGCATCGAAATCGGACAGGAGAAATACCCGACAAGGGAGTATGAAAATCTTCGCCTTCCGAGCGGGAAGTATTGCTCCGTGCGTGTCAAGCTCGGTGATGCCGACGGTAAAAACTGGTGGTGCGTTCTCTTTCCGCCGCTATGCACATCAAGCGCAGTAGAGCAAAAGGAGGAGCTTCTTCAGGTCGGCTTCACTCCCGACCAGGTTGGAATAATAACCGAATCAAGCTCGCCGAAATATAAGATCAAATTCAAGATCCTCGAAATAATCGGCTCGCTGTTTTCTTGATAGATACATCGTTTTTTGCGGGCGACCAATGGTCGCCCGTTTGGGTGTGATGTAACTTTACTTTGAAACGGCGGGAGCAAGCCCCCGCCCTACTAACAACATATCGTGATATCGTGACGTTGTCTTGCCTTCCCCTTGGGGAAGGTGTCAACCGAAGGTTGACGGATGAGGTTAGCCGCGAAGCGGCGTTGTAGGGGGCGACAACCTCGGGAACCCCCAAACTCGCGTTCGCTCGCTTCGGGGAACCCCTACCTCGGCGCACCGTTCCAGAGGGGTGTAACATTGTTAAAGTAACGCCGTCTGCGACGGCTACACCTCATCCGACTTCGCTCGGCTTCGCCTCCCTCAGCCACCTTCCCCTGAGGGGAAGGCAAGACAACGTGGCAGTATTGCCTTAAATCTTCCGTAAAACCAAATCCTCAAGCGGCGTTATGCCGTGTCTGACGAGAAATTCGTCTATCTTGGGATCGCTGATTTGCTCGTAAAGGGAAGACGGCTCGTGTGCATCAACTCCGAGTATAATATCGTTTCCGACGCTTTTCGCAATACCGAAAAAGCGGTCAGAGGGATAATGTCTATCCGCAAGCAGACCGAGAATGTTGATTTCAAGCGGTATGCCGAGCGCCTTTGCGCCTTCGCAAAGACGTCTGCTCTCGGACAGGTAAAATTCCTCATCATCTCCGGCGTAAAAAAGCACGTCAGGATGACAAAGGCAGGAAAAGGAGCCTGTTGACAGTCCTTCGAGGACTTCGTCAACGTAGCGGGTAAGAATGCTTTTGTCTCCCCTTGGTGTGCTTGCCCAAATGCTCATTCTCTCAATAGTCAGCGTGTGCTGGCCCATTATAAGATAATCAACGCCGTAATTACGGCAGAAGGCTTGAAGCTTGTCAAAAATTGAGGGGAAATATTCTGCTTCAAAGCCGACAAAAATCTCAATGTCTCTCTTGTATTCTTCGGCAAGAAGGCGAATGCTTCTTACGTAGCCCTCCGCTTCTGACGGAAGCATTCTTATATGCGAAACGAATCCGTCATCAAAAAACTGCGGAGAATGATCGGAGAATCCGAGCTTTTTGATTCCGCCTTGAATTGCCGCCTCTATATATTCACGCATATCGCCTACCGCATGGTTACAAAGCGGAGTGTGCGTGTGATAATTTGCAATCATGGTGTTTACCTCTAACATAAAACTACCGATATTTTATCACACAACGCCTCCGAGGTCAAGAATCGTTAGCGATTTATTTCTTATACAAACTTTTCTTTCAAATTATGCTTGACAAATGAAAATTTATGTGCTACAATAATGGTCGCTGATTTTGTACCTTTAGCTCAGCCGGATAGAGCAACTGCCTTCTAAGCAGTAGGTCGAGGGTTCGAATCCCCCAAGGTACGCCAATATATGGTGAGTGTAGCTAAGTTGGTTATAGCGCCAGGTTGTGGCCCTGGAGGCCGTGGGTTCGAATCCCATCACCCACCCCAGAAAAAAGAGAAGCAAGCCGAATGGCTTGCTTCTCTTTTTTCAATGAAATCCACCCTATCGGGTGGGTGAAATATTGCTTCGCAATATGAAATACGCCTGCGGCGATATGATATACGGCTTCGCCGCATGATATACTTGCCTGCGGCAAGCATGATATAATATCCGTTCCCATCATACGCGAAGCGTATATCATCTGCGGAGCAGATATCATACCCGTCAGGGTATATCATCC
>JAZNXR010000006.1:0-9337 GCA_045593985.1 Eubacteriales bacterium | reverse complement strand
TACGTTTAATTGCCTTGGCGGCAATGCAGATTATAGCCGAATTGATAAAGGCGTTAACCGCCCCGTAACAATACCCGAAACCCCGCCGACTCGTGAGGGATATACATTCCTTGGCTGGTCAACCAATCCGACCGCTTCCGTTCCTGAATATATGCCGGGGGATTCATATACAGCGAATGCATCTGCTATTCTGTTCGCCGTTTGGGAGGACAAAACTCCTCCTGTGATTTCTGATGTCACCTTTATAAAGGATACTGGCAGTTCCGATAAGATCACGATAAATGTAATTGCATCGGATAACAGCGGTGTTGTTTATTATTCCTTTGACGGTGGCATAAGCTACCGTCGCTCAAGCATGCTTGACATTTTTGAATTTCAGGCTTTCCCTTCAAGCATTATGGTTAAGGATCCCTCGGGAAACACCGCTTTGTTCAGTGGCAGAACCGAAGAAATAATATATAATGTTGTTCAGCCTACACTTCGTGAGAGATACGGAACAGTAACTATTTTATCGGTCGGCGTGGAGTATTCGTTAAATGGCAGCACTTATGCTCCCATAGAAGTTGGTAAGCATTATCGCTTCAATGAGGGCGACATTATCCTCATTCGTTACGCCGGATCAATGAACGGCGATTCGGACGAGCCGATAGAAATAAAGATTTCTTCTTATGAAGGAACCGATGGCTTCTACCCTAAGAGCGATTTCGATGCACGAGTTGACGGTGATCTTTTCCTTGTTAATACCGATAATCTCACCGCAGCCCAGCTGATTTCCTCCCTCATTGAGCAGGATAACATTGTCATAAAGAATAAAGACGGCGTGACCATGAATAATACAAGCGACCTTGTGTATTCAGGCTGTGAGATTTCAATTGTGGATGATATAGGCGTGTTCAAGACACTTACAATAATCATTCTTGGAGACATCGATAGGGACGGCTTGATTACTCAAAGCGATGTTGTGACTGTAATGAAAATTTCAAACGGCATGATTGAGTCAAAAGACCCCTCCGACTTGCGGATTTGCGACCTTGACGGAGACGGACTGATTACATCGATTGATGCATCATTGATTTACAACAAAATTCAATAGAAAAATGGGTAAGAGTTATTTTTCTCTTACCCATTTTCTTATGTATTTAAATGTTTCCTTTTCGCCCTTTTCGGCAAGCATCATCAAAAGTTCTTCGAGCTTATCCGACGTGTTTTTGTGAATGAAGCGATTCGCTTTTCCTCGCATGAAATATTCAAGAGGGAAGGCGTCAGTATAGTTTTTGCCCTGATATATTTTGGATGCAGCCACACGGTCACAAAACATTTCAACTAAATATTTTTTGGGCATTTCGATAGGAACTACCTTGCGTTCAATCGGATTATAGTCGTTCCAGTATTCAAAGTGATGCTTGTTTCTGCCCTTATGATGAAGCCAGGCGGGCGAGTAGCCGTATAGCTCTCTTTCTTTTTCATTTGGGCTTCTGTTACCGAGATAATATTTTGCTCCAGCAAAAAATTCGACAGGTGAGTATTTTGACAGATCATGGAAGAGCCCTTGGAACCCAATGCCTGCCTTAAAGCAGTGTCGAATTACCTTGTGTCTGTGTTTTGTGATTGTGATAAAATGCTTTATTGGATGTATCATATTTGTTCCTGCAAATTTACGATTATTTGTCGAAATAGAATAGTGACAAACGTCTTATAATTTGTTATAATTGTGCCAAGGGTGGTGAAATTATGGTAAAACATATGATTCTTTGGAAGCTTGATGAAAAGCTGACTGAGAGCGAAAAAGAACAGATAAGAATAAACGCAAAACGCGAGCTTGAAGCTCTGATCGAAGTAGTTCCGGGGCTGCTGAATATCGAGATAACGATATCTCGCCTCGATAGCTCAAACGCCGATATGATGCTTGACAGCACGTTTGAGAGCCTTGATGCCCTCAAGGCGTACAAGGATCATCCCGAGCATGTAAGAGTAGCTAATAATTTTGTTCGCCCTTTTACTGTTCAGCGGCTTTGTCTTGATTTCAGTCTCTAAAATTACTAATCAGATAACTTGTCAATTGCTCTTTCGTATTTTCTACCTTTCCGTTTAGCACGGCATCGAAGAGATACGAGAGAGCTTTTCCTATTATCTTTCCCTCAAAGCCAAGCTCGATAAGATCGTTTCCGTTTATAGATAGATCGGATAGGGAAAGGCATGGATCTTGATCCAGAATTTCATGCGCAATTTTTCTTAGCGCTTCATTGTGACCGATTCGCAGCGAAGAATCTTCCTTTTGCGAGGCATTATCTGCTCTTTGGAGGTCGAGAAGATCAAAGAATAATTCCGCACCGATTTTACTCAGCTTTCTTCCGACCGCCGTTTTCGTTTCTTCGATAACTCCGTCGTGATGCCTTATAAGCGTCACGACCTTTTTTATTTCGGCATTTGAAAATCGAAGATCCTTTAGTATCTTTTCGGCAAGAAGAGCCCCTTCTTTAGCGTGGCCGTAGAAGTGACTAATACCGTTATCATCCTTCAGCTCTGTTTGAGGCTTAGCTATATCGTGCAGTAGGCCTGCAAAGCGCAAAATCGGATCCTTAGGCAGATTGCTTACGGTCCTGATTATATGAGTGTAAAGATCAAAATCGTGATGCGGATTGTTTTGATCGAAGTCAAATGTCGCTGTAAGCTCGGGGATGTTGTGTGCGATTATGTCACGGTAATCCTGCATAACCCGGCTCATACCGTCGCCACAAATGAGCTTTTTGAGTTCATCTCGGACTCTTTCTTTTGAAATGACAGAGAGTGTGTCAAATAATGAAAATATCGCGCTTGATGTATCGCTGTCGATGTCAAAATCAAGTGTTGATGCAAAACGCAATGCTCGAAGAATACGAAGCGCATCCTCGGAAAACCGATTTAAGGGATCCCCAACACAACGAATAATCTTTTTTTGAATATCGGCTATACCGTTAAACGGATCAATATAACCCTCGTTTGGCGAATAAGCAATTGCGTTTACAGTAAAATCCCTGCGGCTCAGATCCTTGACAATATCGGACGTAAAATCAACGGTGTCAGGATGTCGACCGTCCGAGTAGCTTCCCTCTGTGCGAAACGTGGTAATTTCGATATGAGAAGCGCCGACTAAAACGGTAACAGTTCCGTGCTTAATTCCGGTTTCGATTACCTTATAGTCAGAGAAAACTGATTCAACCTCCGTGGGAAGGGCAGAAGTACAAATGTCGTAGTCATTTATCTGTCTGTTCATCAGGTGATCTCTGACAGCGCCGCCAACAACATAAGCCTTATATCCTCGGGCGGTCAGTGATGATATACAAATTTCGATCTCCCGAGGCAAAATCATTGCATTAATCACAATGTCCCTCGCATTTTGCATCAAACATTCCGGTTAAGGTAGCGGTCAAAACACCGTCGATATCCTTGAAGCCGATTGCTTTTGCCAAACGTATTTCGCTGTCGCTATGAGGGGCGGGGTAATACGCAGTAACTACGCCGCAAAGATCGAGAAAATTGAGCACCGCACGTCCGAGAATAAACATACCCTCAAAATCCTCATTTGTTCCTATAACTTGACGCATAGCATCAATATAGGCGCCTCCGTCCTTGATATCAAACTGAGCGCAGGCGAGAAGCTCGCCGTCGTTGTGCGCCTTGTACGCAAACAGCTCCGGCTTAAAAGCAATTCCGCAAAGCTCTGTTATTTCTTTCTGCTCGTCTTTATCCTGAATTGGCTTAATAATAAGCATAAAAAGCACCTCATTAATAAATATGACTTCATTTTAACAAAAAAACTCTGTTAAGTCAACCGTTGTTAAATAAGTAAAAATTTAATCGCTAAAAAATTATCGAAAAACCTATTTTTTTGCCAAAAGCCCTTGAAATTTTTTAATGAGTATGTTATACTTATGTAGATATAAATATATGCTGAATATATATGGCTATTTTTATATCAGTATAATTAAAAATTATGCCGGAAGCACATTAAAAAAACGATGGAGGTTCAGTTAACGTGCAAAAGAAAATCAGTAATCATCCGTTTAACGGAACGCCTGAGCAGGAAGCAAAGCTTAAAGCTATTATAGACGCTAATAAGCACGATAAAAGCTTGCTCATGGCTGTAATGCAGGAAGCACAGGGAATCTACGGCTATCTGCCTTACGAGGTGCAGAAGATGATCGCCGACGGAATGGATGTTCCGATCGAAAAGGTATTCGGTGTATCTACCTTCTACGCACAGTTCTCGCTCACTCCCAAGGGCGAGTATAACATCTCAGTATGCCTCGGTACGGCGTGCTACGTAAAGGGAGCAGGTCTCATTTTTGATAAGCTCTCCGAGAAGCTTGGTATCGGCGCTGAGGAGTGTACTGCCGACGGAAAATTCAGTCTTACGGCTTGCCGTTGCATCGGCGCTTGCGGACTGGCACCGGTTCTTACTGTCAACGAAGAGGTTTACGGCCGTCTTGGCGTATCCGACGTTGAATCAATTCTCGCAAAATATCGCTAATTTAATTTAAGAACCGCACGTGTTTCGGCTTTTCCGGCAAGCCTCAAAACCTTTCTGCGGTACACAATGAATTTAGGAGGAATAAGCACTGATGATTAATACAGTTGCAGAACTTAACGCTCTTCGCGAGCAGGTGCTTCAGTCAATCGCTCTCCGCGGTGATGAAGCTCTTGCTTCCGTAAAGTGCGATTACAAGAGAAACGTTCTTGTCTGTGGCGGTACCGGATGTACCTCGTCCAACAGCCTTAAGATCGTTGAAGCGCTCAAGCGCGAGATCGCGGCGAACGGCATCGAGAACGAAGTTAAGGTAGTTACTACCGGATGCTTCGGCCTTTGCGCACTCGGCCCGATCATGATAGTTTATCCCGAGGGAAGCTTCTATTCGATGGTTAACGTCGATGACATTCCCGAAATCGTTAAGGAGCATTTTGTAAACGGTAACGTAGTTACCCGACTTCTTTACGATGAAACCGTTGGCGAAGGCGGAAAGATCAAGTCTCTTAACGAGACCGACTTCTACCGCAAGCAAATCCGTGTCGCTCTCCGTAACTGCGGAGTTATTGACCCGGAGGATATCAATGAGTATGTTGCCCGTGACGGTTACCAGGCACTTGCTAAGTGTCTTACAGAGCTTACTCCCGACGAGGTAATTAAGATTGTTTCCGACTCCGGACTTCGCGGACGTGGAGGTGGCGGATTCCCGACCGGTCGTAAGTGGGCACTTTGTGCACCTAATAAGGCAGATCAGAAGTATGTTGTATGTAACGCAGACGAGGGCGACCCCGGCGCATTCATGGACCGTTCTGTTCTCGAGGGCGACCCGCATGCTCTTATTGAGTCTATGGCTATCGCAGGCTATGCTGTTGGCGCAACTCAGGGTTACGTTTACGTAAGAGCTGAGTATCCGATCGCAGTTACCCGTCTCCAGAAGGCTATTATTGATGCAAGAGCAAACGGACTTCTCGGAAAGAACATTTTCGGAACCGGTTTTGATTTTGACATGGATATCCGTCTCGGCGCAGGCGCATTCGTTTGCGGTGAGGAAACTGCTCTTATGACCTCTATTGAGGGTAACAGAGGCGAGCCTCGTCCCCGTCCTCCTTTCCCGGCAGTAAAGGGACTTTTCGGCAAGCCTACCGTTGAAAACAACGTTGAGACATTTGCTAACATTCCTCAGATCATCCTTAAGGGCGCTGAATGGTTCGCATCTATGGGTACTGAGACTGCAAAGGGTACTAAGGTATTCGCTCTCGGCGGTAAGATCAAGCACACCGGTCTTGTTGAAATCCCGATGGGTACTACTCTCCGTGAGATCGTTGAGGAGATCGGCGGCGGCGTACCGAACGGTAAGACCTTCAAGGCTGCTCAGGCAGGTGGTCCTTCCGGCGGTTGTATTCCTGCATCTCTTATCGACACTCCCGTTGACTATGATAACCTCACTAAGAACGGCTGTATGATCGGCTCCGGCGGAATTATCATCATGGATGAGGACACCTGTATGGTTGATATGGCAAAGTTCTTCCTTGAATTCACCGTTGACGAGTCCTGCGGTAAGTGCACACCCTGCCGTGTTGGTATCAAGAGACTTCTTGAGATCCTCGATAAGATCACAGAAGGCAAGGGAACTCTCGAAGACCTTGACCGTATGGAAGAGCTTTGTAACTACATAAAGTCAAACTCTCTCTGCGGACTTGGACAGACTGCTCCTAACCCCGTTCTTTCTACTCTCCGCTTCTTCCGCGATGAGTATGTTGCTCACGTTGTTGATAAGAAGTGTCCTGCAGGCGTATGTAAGAGCCTTCTCAACTACGTTATCGACAGAGATAAGTGTATCGGATGCGGACTTTGTGCTAAGGCTTGTCCTGCTGATGCAATCACAAGAACGGATTACGTTGCACCCGGTCATAAGCTCGCTTCCTTCGAAATTAACACTGAAAAGTGCGTGAAGTGCGGCGCTTGTCTTGACGGATGTAAGAAGATCAAGGCTATTTATAAGAAGTAAGAAAGGAGTACGCTACTATGGAAATGATTAATTGTAAAGTTAACGGTATCGCGGTAAGCGTACCCAAGGGCTCGACTATTCTTGAAGCTGCGCGTGTTGCAGGCGTTGAGATCCCGACCCTTTGTTATATGAAGAAGATCAACGAGATCGGCGCATGCCGTATCTGCGTTGTCGAAGCAACCGGCGCTCGTGGTCTTGTTACTGCTTGTGTGTATCCTGTTGCTGAAGGTATGGAAATTCAGACCAATACCGAAAAAGTACAGAAGGCGAGAAAGACCACTCTTGAGCTTATGCTCTCTACTCATGACAAGAAGTGTCTCTCTTGCTCTCGTTCCACCAACTGTGAGCTTCAGAAGCTTTGCCTTGAGTATGGCGTTGATGAAGCTGCATTTGAAGGCTACAAGCCTGTTTATGAGCTTGACGAAAGCACTCCCCACCTCGTTCGTGATAACAACAAGTGTTTCCTTTGCCGCCGTTGTGTAGCCGTATGTAAGGAACAGTTCGTTTCCGTTATCGGTGCAAACGACAGAGGTATTGACACCAGCATCGGTTCCGCATTCAAGGTAAGCCTTGCAGAGACTCCTTGTATCTCCTGCGGACAGTGCGTAGCTGTTTGTCCTACCGGCGCTCTCACTGAAAAGGATGATACCGATAAGGTTTGGGCAGCTCTTGCCGATCCTACCAAGCACGTTGTCGTTCAGACTGCTCCCTCCATCAGAGCTACTCTCGGCGAATGCTTCGGTATGCCTATCGGAACAAATGTTGAAGGCAAGATGGTTGCGGCTCTTCGTCGTCTCGGCTTCGATAAGGTATTTGATACCGACTTCGCAGCTGACCTCACCATCGTTGAAGAAGCTAACGAGCTTGTTGAGCGTATTAAGAACGGCGGTGTTCTCCCGATGATCACTTCCTGCTCACCCGGTTGGGTTAAGTTCTGCGAGTACTACTATCCGGACTTCATCGATCATCTTTCTTCCTGCAAGTCTCCTCAGCAGATGGCAGGCGCAGTAATCAAGACCTACTACGCAAATAAGATGGGCATCGATCCTAAGGATATCGTATCTGTATCCGTAATGCCTTGTACTGCAAAGAAGTTCGAGATCGGCCGTCCCGATCAGAGCGCTTCCGGCTATCCTGATGTTGATATCGCTCTTACTACAAGAGAGCTTGCAAAGATGATCGACCGCGCAGGTCTTAAGTTCACCATGCTTCCCGACGAAGAGTTTGATTCTCCCCTCGGCGAAGATACAGGCGCAGCAGTTATCTTTGGTGCTACCGGCGGTGTTATGGAGGCAGCTCTCCGTACCGCTAACGACTGGCTCACCGGTAAGGACAACGTAGACGTTGACTTCCACGCTGTTCGTGGTACCGAGTCTATCAAAGAAGCTACCGTTAATATCAACGGTACTGACATCAAGGTTGCTGTTGCAAGCGGCGCTTCTGCTGCTCAGGAGGTTATGGAGAAGATCAAGAACGGCGAAGCTGACTGGACCTTCATCGAGATCATGGGATGCCCCGGCGGCTGTGTAAACGGCGGCGGTCAGCCCATTCAGCCTCAGTATGTTCGTGATACCGTAGACCTTAAGGCTGTTCGCGCTAAGGCACTCTACGATCAGGATGCTGCAATGCCCATTCGTAAGTCCCACGAATCCCCCGTTGTAAAGGTTCTTTACAGCGAGTGGTATGATGGCTTCGGCGGTCATAAGGCACATCACGATCTCCACACTACTTACGTTAAGAGAACTAAGTAATAAAAAAAGAGAAGCTGTTTTACAGCTTCTCTTTTTCATTTAACTTAATAATAAGAAAAGGCATCGTAAAACGATGCCTTTTTAATATTGTTTGTCAAGCTCTGAGTGAAATACCGATTTGATTTAGCTCAGCGATGATCTTATCAACGCTTGCCTGAACCTCATCCATCGAAAGAGTTCTCTCGTCAGAAGAGAAGGTGAAGCGAACAGTAATACTCTTGGTCTCGCCGTTGTCGTAAATATCGGTAACGATAACATCAGTAAGGTTTTCAAGATTAAGCTTCGTCCACGCGTTTTCTGCGTCAGAGAAACGGTTACCTGCGCCCATCACGATCGAAAGGTCGTAATCGATTCCGGGGAACTTTGAGGGTTCCTTGTAGGAAAGGGAAGCAACGGACGCGGTGTAAAGATCGTCAAGATCGATTTCAACACAAGCGACTGCCGCATTCTTGTCAAGCTTGCCAAGAACGGTAGGATGAAGCGTATTGATGACGCCGCATTCAATTCCGTTTACGGTGATAGAAGTCGTATTCTTCGGATGCTGATATGCATGAATAGGAGCAATCTTGGCAAACGTCGGCTCACAGTGCTTTATCTCGGTGCAGAGCGTACGAAGCATCGCGAGAGCTTTCATATAAAGCTCCTTTTCGCTTACGCGCTTGCTGTAAAGGGTGTAGCAGAGAGTGCGTCTTTCATTGCATTCGCCGTTTTCATTAAGTCCTTTAACAACGCGAGCGATCTCGAAGATACCAAAGGTATCGGCATAGCCCTTGTTTTCATAAAGGAATGTCAGCATTGTAGGAACCATCGAGTTTCTTACAGTGCCGTTTTCGGGAGTTGGAATGTTAAGGATGCGAACATTGTTCTCAACCTCAATTCCGAGCTTCTTATACTTCTTGCCATCGCACCAAATGTAGGAATGAACCTCGTGAAGTCCGAAACGCTGAACAAGAATGTTCTTGATCGATGCATCCTCGTCCTTGTTGACTGAACGGCGAACAGGCTTCAGAAGCGACTTGGTTGATGAGATATCGAAGTTATCGTAGCCGTAAACACGTGTGATTTCCTCGATTA
>JAZNXR010000005.1:0-7876 GCA_045593985.1 Eubacteriales bacterium | reverse complement strand
GTCAAATGCGATGTTGAAGTACTTATACTCGTATGCTACGCCTTCGATCTTCTCTACAACGTAATCATCTGCCATCGTGCCGTCAGGGCCAACAACCGTTACGCTGTTAGAGGTGCCGTTTACGATGTTGCTGATAGCGTTGTTAAGATCATTCTTTTCAACCTCTACGGTGCAATCGTATCCGCACTTATCGCAGATATTGTCGCTACCGTAGGTGCAGTTTTCAGTTGCAATATCGGTCTCATCACAGCAGGTACGGTTGAAGCTGTGTGTTCCGTTGCCGTTCGTCCATGTGCCGTTTGCGTCAGCATGGTTATCGTTCTTTTCGGTATATTCCTTGCCGCAGATCTCGCAAACAGCGCCCTTCTGACAGGTTGCTTCGCCGCCTGTATGGCCGGGACATACTTCTCCGCAGTTAGAGCAAACACCGTTCTCCCAGAGTCCCTCGTGGTCACAGGGCTTAACTACGTCAAGAGTAAAGGTGAACTGGTTATCGGGATGATACCATTTTTCTTCAACGGTCGAGTAGTACTCTACCTGAACGGTCTTTCCATCCTCGGAGAAGTGGAACATTGCGACCATACCGACAGGAGCATTTGCATCCATACCCTGCGGGTCGATGAGCATCTGAACAACCTTGTTTCCGTTTACACCGTCATCCTCACGCATAACGATCTTATCCCACGGATCGTGACCCGAGAGAACAAGAACGATATTCTCATGATTCTTAACGAACTTTTCCCAAACGTCGTCACCGTTATTATAACCGCCCGTAGTAGCAGGGGGGCATACGTCACCCTGGTCGAGGGTAGTTCCGTCGCGGTACATATAAGCGTGTGTCGTGATTATTACGTTGTGCTCGGGATGAGAATCAACGACTCCCGCAGCCCAACTAAGAACTGCGTCGGAGGGACCGTAATCAAGTGCCATGACGAGATACTTGATATCTCCAACTGTGAGAGTGAAATAGGAGTTATCAATATTTCCGTCATAGGTTCCCTCAAGCTGCTCCGAGTAAGCGGTATTGTTGAAATAAGCGTTAAACTTATTTGAGGGGTCGTGGTTACCGCGGTTAAGAATATACGGAACCTTACCGTTAAGCTTAAAAATATTTTCCTGAGCAAGTTCCCATTCGCTATCGTACGATCCCCAGTTCTCGGTAATATCACCGAGGCCGATAACGAGCTTAACGTTCTGCTTGTCAATATTATTAAGGATATAATCGTAGATCTTTGCAAAGAGCTGAGTGCCGTTATCAAGATCGTAATCGGAGACCTTCTGGGTGTCTCCTACGACAGCAAAGGTATAAGAATAGTCGTTTACGTCGTTGTCAACGATCCAAGGAGTATAAACGTCGTTTCCGTTTTCCGTGAGGTCTTCAATTCCCTCGCGGCCGTTTACGTTGATAAGCTCAGAGAGGTCGTAATGAGCAATAAGTGCGGTGTCATTGTAATCGGGCGCTACAGCAGTATAATCCGCCTTGATTTCATCAGCCGAACGGACGTCGGAATATGCGATTATACTTCTGATCTTGCCAAGGAACGAGCAAGAGTTTCCGCTACGGAGATCGCCGCCGATGCAGATCGGCGTAGTGTATCCGCTTTCTATGGCTGCATCTGAAATGTTGACGCTCTGCACAAGCTCACCGTTGATATAGCAGTGCGCCTTACTGTTCGCGATATCACGAACAAGGGTAACGTGCGTCCAACAGTTGTTTATAATATTTACGTTCGAGAACTGACAGTCATACGCTTTGTTGCCTATCTGCCAGTAGAATCTCGGCTTACCGCCTGCAAGTACTTCCATACTCACACAGTCAACGCCCGATGTCTTATAGTTACCGTAAATAACGCCGATTCTGTTTGAACCGACAGAGGAAGGAACGTACACATGTGCTTCTATTGTCTGAGGGACAGCAGTAAGAGGGGCATCAGTGTGGAGCAGGTTGTTCTTTTCAAAAGAGATCCCTGTGTTTCCGGCGTATTCCTCTTTTGCGGTGCCGTTACTATAAGAGAGATGGTTCTCGTTCTTCGAGTAATCCTTAAGACGGTCGTTACCCGTTACGTTAAAGTCGTAGGAGCAAAGGAGGTTTGTATCCTTCGTATCTACTGCACTTACGTCAGCGGCAATTTCGGTTTCCGAACGAACGTCGGAATAGAGAGCGACGGAATAGACCTTTGCCTGCTGAAGATATCTTATGTTATTAGCTCTGTAGTCTCCGCCTATTCTTATACTTCCGATGTTGTTCGTAAGATCGACGGAGGTCGTAGCGGTTACCTTATCAAAATACTCACCGTTTACGTAAAGCGTTGCTACGTTGTCTACGAAGGTAACGGCAACGTGTACCTTCTTTCCTCTGCTTGCTTTAAGCGTATCGCAGAAGGACGTAAAGTTAATAGCTTTTCCGCTTCCGCCTGTGGGCTCCCACCAAAGAGAAAGAGTATAGTTATCTCTGATCTCGAGACCAAAGCTTCCTGCCTTATAATCGGAAAAGTTTCCGACGATCGCGCCGAGGCGTGCGTTTGTTGCGTTTGCGTCAAGAGAAAATGTTGCCTCGATCGTACGAGGAGTGCCTACGTCTTTTTCGGACTGATAGATCGTCGATGCCGTGAACTGCGAAAGACCGGGTTCGGAATAAGTTTCCGAAGCTCCGTTATTGGTATAGATCAAATGATTGCGGTTAAAGGAGAGGTCCTTATACCTTTCATTACCGCTTGCGGTAAGATCGTAAGCAAAAAGAAGACCTGCATCGGTATAGTCAAGACCGTTTACGTCAGATGCGATCTCTGCCGCGGTGCGCAGGTCGGAATAAACTGCTACGTCTTTGATCTGACCCTTGAAATACTGGCTGTTACCGTCTCTTGCGTCGCCGCCAATATAATATGGGATCTTGTTCGTTTCAACGTAATCCTCAGTATAGGTAACGGTCTGCTTGAGGACACCGTCAACATAGCATTTGAGCGTCTTGTTAGCGATATCGCGCGTAATAACGAGATGCACCCATTCGCCTGTAGCAACGTTTACGTCTGTAAACTTAACGTCAATATCGTCTGCCCAGTTGCTTTTCTGCAAAAAGAAACGCGGGTTTCCGTCTGAGTAGATCTCGATCGCAAGTGCAGTGTTATCAGCACCTTGATACGTACTGAGGACAACACCTGCTCTCGCAGTTTGAGTAGACGGAAGCTTGATCGTCGCCTCGAAGGTCTGCGGAAGCGCGGTCAGCACATTGGTTGCTTGGTAAAACTCTGACGTTGTAAATGAAATGCCCGAGTCAGTCTCTGCTGCATGTATGTCTACAAGCGGACGCGAGATTATGAACGTGGACACTACCATCATGCACGCCATGAGCAATGAGAGTATGCGCTTTTTCATATTTTTCTCCTTATAAGAAAATATCTTTACTTTTTTACAAAAGTAAGCTATAATAATTATAGAACAAATGCGCAATTCAGTCAACAGTGGTGCGCAAATTGGCAATATTTCTCGGGTTTTATGCTCATTTGCCAATTTTTGCGCAATAAAACGTGCAAACACGACGGAGGATATATGTATAACACCGAAAGAGAAAATGAAATACTTGAGCTTGTCAAAATTAACGGATATATAAGCGTAAAGGATCTCGCCAAGGCACTCTCGATAAGCGAATCGAGTATAAGACGCGACCTTTCGGAGCTTCAGAGCAAAGGGCTGATTTCAAGAAAACACGGCGGCGCTGAAGCGATCGACTCGGTAACGAGAAACATTCCCTTTTCTCACAGATATCAGCTCGGAAAAAACGAAAAGAAAAAAATCGCGCAGGTTGCTGCGGGATTGGTAAAAGAAGGAGACGTAGTTTTCCTCGACGCGTCGAGCACGACGATTTATCTCGCCGTCGAAATCGCGGGCATTAAGGGAATAACAGTCATTACTAACGGAATCGAGATCGCGCGTGAGCTGTGTAACTATTCGGTAAAGGTCATCTGCACGGGCGGTCTTATGTATAACGAGGATCGGGTTATGCTCGTCGGAAGCATGGCGCTTGACGTAATAAGATCGATACACGCAGATATTGCATTTATTTCCAGCCAAGCGATAAGCAACGACGGCGTCCTTACCTGCGTATATCAGGAGGCGAACGACGTTCGCCGCGCGATGATCGAAAACGCCGACAGACGCGTTTACCTCTGTCTTGAATCAAAGATAGGAAGAATCGCACCGTTCCGACTTACGACTCTTGATAATCTTGATTATATGATATGCAATACCGAAGTGCCCAAAAATCTCGGGGACAAATTCCCAAGCGTAAATTTTTTGCATCCTTAAAACAACAAAAAGCAGCCGCATTTACGGCTGCTTTTTATTTCCGGTCTTATTCCGCTATATCTACGATGATCTTTTTGCCAACGGTATTACCCGCCGCCTTCATCACAGTGCGTAAGCACTTGGCGTTCTTGCCTCGTCTGCCGATGATCTTTCCCATGTCGCTTTCTGCCACGGTCACGGTGAAAACGATAGTATCGCCTTCCTCGCGCTCATCGATGACAAGCTGCTCGGGATAATCAATTATCGCCGCAGATATGTCGGTAAGAAGCTGCTTAAGCTCCGGCATTATCTTCACCCGATAATGTTCTGCTTCTTAAGAAGTGCACGAACGGTATCAGTCGGCTGAGCGCCGTTCTTGATCCACTTGGTTGCCTTCTCTGCGTCGATCTGAACCTCAGCGGGATCGGTCATGGGATTGTAGTGTCCGATCTGCTCGATGAAACGTCCGTCACGGGGAGAACGGGAATCTGCAACAACGATGCGGTAGAAGGGAGCCTTCTTCTGTCCCATTCTTCTGAGTCTGATTTTAACTGCCATTTTTCTTTCCTCCGAAAAAATTAAATAATATTTTTTATTAACAAAGGTTGATTTCAACCGAGTGTTATCATTTACGGTGCTTTCGAGTTCTCTTAAGCATGCGGTTGAATTTTCCGCTTGACATTTCCTTCATCATCTTGCAGGTCTGCTCGAACTGCTTGAGAAGTCGGTTTACGTCCTCGACCTTCGTTCCCGAGCCTGCGGCAATTCGCCTTTTACGCGGCGGGGTTATAATCGAGGGCTTATGTCTTTCGTTCGGTGTCATCGAAAGGATTATTGCTTCGGTACGGCCGATTGCTTTTTCGTCAATCTGTGCGTTCTGAAGCTTTGATGCGTCTATTCCCGGAATCGATGCGAGAAGATCCTTCATAGGGCCCATTTTCTTTATCTGGCGGAACTGCTCGAGGAAGTCCTCAAGGTCGAAGGTCGAATCGCGCATTTTGCGCTCGAGCTCAACTGCCTGCTTTTCGTCGTACGCCTGCTCTGCCCTTTCGATAAGGGTGAGGACGTCGCCCATTCCGAGGATTCGGGATGCCATGCGGTCGGGATGGAACGGCTCGATCGCATCGAGCTTTTCTCCGACACCGACGTATTTTATCGGTTTTCCGGTAACGTATCTTACAGAAAGCGCCGCACCGCCTCTTGTATCACCGTCGAGCTTCGTCAGCACGACGCCTGTGATATCAAGGAGCGAATTGAAGCTTTCAGCTACGTTTACTGCGTCCTGACCGAGCATAGAGTCTACAACGAGGAGAATTTCCTGCGGCTCAAGCTCGCTCTTTATTTCCTTAAGCTCCTCCATCATCTTTTCGTCGATATGGAGACGGCCTGCGGTATCTATGAATACGATGTCGTGTCCGTGCTGCTTTGCGTGCTCAACGCCCGCCGCCGCAATCTTTACGGGGGAGACGTCACTTCCCATTGAAAATACCGGGATCTCAAGCTGTTCGCCTACGACCTGGAGCTGCTTAATTGCCGCAGGACGGTAGACGTCACAGGCAACGAGCAGAGGTCGACGGCCCTGGTTTTTAAACATTCCCGCAAGCTTGCCGCAATGTGTCGTTTTACCTGCACCCTGCAGACCTACCATCATAACGATCGTGGGGGGGCGAGATGCGAGCTTGATTCTTTCGCCCTCTCCGCCCATCAGCTCGGTCAGCTCTTCGTTTACGATCTTTACGATCTGCTGTGCGGGAAGCAGGCTACTGAGCACCTCGGAGCCAACGGCTCTTTCGGTAACCTTTTTTATAAAGTCACGGACTACCTTAAAGTTTACGTCTGCTTCAAGGAGCGCGAGCTTTATCTCGCGCATACCGACCTTTACGTCTTCTTCAGTCAGCTTTCCCTTGTTCTTGAACTTTTTGAACGCCGCGCTTATTTTTTCGGTTAAGTTCTGGAACATAATTATAATTCCTTATTAAGTTTCTTCGCCGCGCTTATGATATCGTCGACACTTTGCCCCTCTGCTTTAAGCTGATTCAGGCGGTCGATTATAAAGGTAACGGTTTTTCCCATATCTCCGAAGCGAGCGGCAAGCCCGAGCTTTTCTTCAAGCTCCGTTATTATCTCCTCGCTCTTGACGATTCGGTCACGCACGCCCTGACGAGTTATTCCCGTGATCTCGGAGATTTCCGAAAGCGAATAATCGCCGTTATAAAAGAGGTCGCACGCTTCCCTTTGCTTTTCCGAAAGAATGTCTCCGTAGAAGTCGAGAAGAAGCGACATATTAAGATTTTTCGACATAATTTACTCCGTTTTTTAACTGTAAAGCAAATTGCCTTACACATTATAGCAAACCCATTGTCCGTTGTCAAGTACTTTTTTGCTTTTTTCTTGAATTATTTTATCTATTTCCGGAAGAAATATTGACTATCGCTCTCCATTTGATATAATGGGCTTAAAGAAAGTGAGGTAATCACAAATGAGTATGAAAGTAATGACATTTAACATATGCTGCGGTGGCGGTCCCGAGGGACATTCTCTTGAGGAATGCGCTCCCCGTGTTATCAGCATTCTAAAAAAATACGATCCCGATATAATCGGAATGCAGGAGGCAACTCCCCACTGGTTTGAGCTATTCGGCAACTTCTTTGAGGAAGCAGGCTACGAGGTATTTAACAAGTACCGTGCAGAGAGCAACAAGGAATCGACTCCCATGCTCTGGAAAAAGGACAAGTACGAGTGCCTCGACAAGGGCTACTTCTGGCTTTCCGACACGCCTGAGGTCGAATCAAAGGGCTGGGACGAATACGGCTGTCACAGAATCTGCCTTTGGGCGAAGCTCAAGGAGATCGCAACAGGCAAGATATTCATTGCCGCAAACACGCATTTCGGCTTCGGCGATCAGTGCCAGACGGATAGTGCGCGCCTCATTTTGAGCCGCGTAAATGCACACGGCAGCAATGCAGTTTTCGTAACAGCAGACTACAATTTCAACAGCGAGATGCTCGGCTACAAGGAGATGACGAAGGACTTCGTTGACGTTACTGCCGTAACGACAGGCGACAAGTCTCCGACCTACCACGGCTACAATCTCGCAAACGCAATGACCGACGAGGAGATAAGAGTCACGGGAAAGACCTTCGGCGGACACATCGACTTTTGCTTCGCTAACCCGAAGGGCATCACCCCGATAAGCGGAAGAGTCCTCCGTGAGCACTTCGACGGAAAATTCCCCTCCGACCATAATCCCGTTCTCTTTGAGCTTGAGCTTAAATAATTCATACGCCTCCGCATATGCGGAGGCGTATTTTGTTTCGCTGTGCGGTTTATGAGCCGAGCAAAAGCGACGTATCATCTCTCCCCCGAACACCTCATCCGTCGTTTGCAAATAAGATGTTCGGTAGGAATGTAACATTGTTTTCAAACGGACAGTCGAGGTAAGGGGTTCCCCGAAACGAGCTTGTCGAGTTTTGGGGGTTCCCGAGGCGCCTGTCCCTACAATGACGTGTCAAAGCTTCGCCACGCCGTCTTGCCTTCCCCTTGGGGAAGGTGGTTGAGCGAAGCGAAACCGGATGAGGTGTTCCAAAGGAATGTA
>JAZNXR010000004.1:0-6186 GCA_045593985.1 Eubacteriales bacterium | reverse complement strand
AAAAGGGATATGAATTTGAATATGAAACGATCTATCCCGAGGGACTCGAAAATACTCCGCCGAAATTCGCAATTTCAAAAAGAAACGAATGGCTCGTTTATAATTCAGATACGGTTATAACTTACGTAAACCGTTCTTGGGGCGGCGCTTCGCAATTAAAAAAGCTTGCCGAGAAGAAAGGAAAGGCGGTTATAAATATAACTTGACGTATTAAGATAAAAAGACGGAGAATTCTCCGTCTTTTATGTTTCATCAAGCCCTTGACTGACGCTTGGTAAAGAGCTATAATATAACTAACGTTATTTATGAAAGGTAACAAACTATGAGCACGAAAAAAATTCCGCTTAGATCCGAGGTCTTAAAGGAAAACACCTGGGCGACCGAGGACATATTTGAAAACGACGCAGCATGGGAAAAGGCGTTCGAGGAAGCGCAGGCTTTCCTTCCGAAGATCGCTTCCTTTGCAGGCAAGCTTGGTGCTTCGGCATCGGGACTTTACGAGTATCTGACCTTTGATGAGGAGATCGAGCTTGCGCTTACCAAGCTGTATAGCTATGCGCATCTCAATTCCGACACCGACACCGGTAACGCAAACTATCAGTCGATGGTCGGCAGATGCCGTTCCTTCTTCGTGGGAATTGGCGCTGCAAGCGCTTATGCGACTCCCGAGCTTATCGGAATCGATGACGAAACGATGGAGCGCTTCTACAAGGAAGAGCCCCGTCTTGAGCTTTACCGCCGTTCGCTCGACAGAATAAGAAGCAAGCGCCCTCATGTTCTCTCCGAGAGTGAGGAAAAGCTTCTTGCCGGCGCATCCGAGCTTTCGGGCGCAGCGACAACGATCGGCTCCTTCTTCCGCAACGCCGACCTCCGCTTCCCCGACGTCCTCGACGGCGAGGGCAACACCCACCAGCTCACACAGGGATCCTACATTCCCTACGTTGAAAGCTCCGACAGAGTTCTCCGCAAGAACGCCTTTGACGCTCTTTACCACACCTTCGGCTCCTTCAAGAACACAACGGCAGCGCTCCTTGATGCGCAGATGCGTCAGCTCAAATTCTTCGCATCCTCACGCAAGTACGGAAGCGCCCTTGAAGCTTCTCTATCCAGAACCGAGGTTCCGACCGAGGTTTATCACAACCTTATTGCGACCGTACACAAGAATATGCCTCTTATGCACCGTTACATGGCGCTCCGCAAGAAGCTTATGAAGCTTGACGAGCTTCATATGTACGATATTTACCCGACTCTCGTTTCCGAGGCGGAGAACGTGATCACCTTTGAGGAAGCAAAGAAGATCACCCTTGAGGCGCTCAAGCCCCTCGGCGAGGATTACCTCAAGGTAGTCAAGCGCGCTTATGAGAACAGATGGATCGACGTTTACGAAAACGAGGGCAAGCGTGGCGGCGCATATTCGTCGGGCGCATATCCTCATCCTTACGTGCTTCTCAATCACGAGGAAACGCTCAATTCGATGTTCACCCTCGCGCACGAGATGGGACACGCTATGCATTCCTACCTCTCGAAGGAGAATCAGCCGACAGTTTACGCAGATTACGTAATTTTCGTTGCCGAGGTCGCATCGACCTGCAACGAGGCGCTCCTTATGTCGCACCTGCTTTCAAAGACCACCGACAAGACGGGCAGAGCTTATCTTATTAACTACTTCCTTGAGCAGTTCCGCACCACTCTTTACCGTCAGACGATGTTCGCTGAATTCGAGCTTGAAATGTCGAAGATGGTCGAGGGCGGACAGTCGCTTACCGCAGATGCGCTTTGCAAGCTCTATCACCGCCTTAACGAGGAATATTACGGCCCTGCTGTTACTATCGATCCCGAAATTGATATGGAATGGGCGAGAATCCCTCACTTCTTTATGAATTTCTACGTATTCCAGTACGCAACCGGCTTCTCTGCCGCTATGGCGCTCTCGCGCAAGATCCTCAACGAGGGCGACGAGGCAGTTAAGAAATACCTCGGCTTCCTCTCGGCAGGCTGCTCCGACACGCCTATTGAAATTCTCAAAAAGGCAGGCGTTGACATGGCGACCGCCGAGCCTATCGAAACGGCACTCAAGACGTTTGAAGAGCTTCTTGACGAATTTGAGGAGCTTATGGCTTGACTTTAAAACAATAAATATCCCCCCGCATAGCGGGGGGTATTTCATTTTCGGGCGTAGCCCTAATCCTTGTGGCTGCGCACAAGTGCGCTTTATTCCCACCTGCCAGCCATGCATTGGATACTTGCTACCCGTAAACGGGTTTCGATCTTAGCCTCCCTTGTGTAAAGGGAGGTGGCATTTGCAAAGCAAATGACGGAGGGATTGTATATAAGCTTTTCTAACTTCTTACAATCCCTCAGTCAGCTTCGCTGACAGCTCCCTTTACACAAGGGAGCCATTGGCACGAACCACCGTTAAACTGCGATTTTTTCCTACCACGCGACTATCGCGGGGTTTTGTGTACAACAATAAAAGCACCCTTTCGGGTGCTTTTTGTTTTGTAACATTAAATTTCAAGCGGATCGGATACCGCTTTAAAGAGCTCGGGCTCGTCCTTATCGTAACGGTATAGGGCAACATTCGTATATTGACTGCCGTTTTCATCTGCTCCGGGGCGGGAAAAATAATAATATCCGTTGCCGAAGGCATAGATGCCGGTTGAGCCGTAGGGGAAATAATTTCCCCTTATATCCTGCGCATTTTCCGAGTCGACAAGCGACAGAAGCGAGATATCCTCGCCGTACTGCTCGTGCTTAACGGTCATAGGAGCTTTTTTGCCGTCAATTACGAACATACTGTAATTCGGGAAGCTCTTTTTCTTTCCGGTATAGACCGCAACGAGCCAGGAATCCGTATAGGCGTCGTATTCAAGATTCTGCACGCCCCAGGTCGTGTTCCCCGTATAAAGAAAATATCTCTTTTCGCATCTTACTCCATCACGGTGGACGTTTGACTGCGAAAGCGGCTTTGCATAATTCTCCCAAAGCCCTTCGGGATCAAAGGCAAGCAATACCTGGTAGTCGTTATCGTTTCTTTCGATATCTCCGTAAATGCCGTAGCAAATATGAAGCTGCACCCTGCCGCTTCCGTCAAATGACGGGCCGAAAGCGAGACCGTCAATTCCCGAGCATCCGTAGCGGTGATTCAGGCGCTTGCCGTCAAGGTCGAATTCTGCCTTATAGTCCTCAAGCACCTCGGGCAGATACACCGCCCTCATTACGCCGTCCTTTTCTGCATCCATGTCAAGGCGGTCGATCTTTGATACGTCGAATATCGCACAGTAGAAGCCGTCTTGAATTTCTCTGTCGGATTCATTCAAGGCGGAGAGAATGCCTTTTCCGATGCTGTCATTTTTGTATTCGAGCGATCCCCAGACACGTCCGTCTGCTTCGTTAAAATCTATGCATCCGAGATGTCCGACAAGGCCGTTTACGCTTCCGATTATATTGCCGTTAAGGTCACTTTTCACGAGCATGGTCGTAAAGGAATAGTATATATAGCCGTTTTCGGTATCAAGAGCAATGCCCTGGCAGTGGCATTTTCCGTAGTAGCCCGAAAAGATTTCACAAGGGAATTTCATTGCTTTTCTCCGTTCTGCGCTGCTTCTGATATTTTTTGTTCAGAGGCCGGGCCTTTACCGCGGTTGCCCCTGTATCTATACAGACCGATCAGCGCCGAGGTTATTCCGATAAGCTCGCAGGCAATACCGCCGTATGCTTTGACGCAAATGTCATACACAATAAGCATGGACGCCGTCAAAAGAATACTTCTGCGCAGGTTTTGAGTGTTGGGAGAGAATATAAACAGCGTGTTGATTATAAGCGCTCCGACCGCAAGCAGCGAGATCGGGCCCTGCCAGGTAAAAACTCCCGACGCCGCCATGGCAAGAGCGAAGACGTACGGCCAAAAACGGTAGGAAAAGAGCTTAACGTCCTTTTTGTAGTAAATTACGAGATTTCGCAGTATTGCCAGAGCATTCACTATCATTCCGGCGTAAGTGCCGAGCAGCAAATAGCTTACACAAAGGCTCGCTGTCGATGCGGTTTGAGCAATTATAAGATTTTTCTGATTTTTGCACTGAAAGGATACAAACACCAAAATGCTTGCTATCCAACCGGCAATCTGTCCTGCTATATACATTTTTTCTTCTCCGTTACTTAATAAATCGGCAGTGTGATCGCATTCAGTCAGTTAAGCTCAATGCCTATTACACCGTATTTTTCCTGTTCCTCTGCCGAATAATACTCCAGCATGTCCGACGGGCTTGCCCTATCAATATCTTCTTCCGTGTATCCGCACTTCAAAAGCGGAAGTGCCTTATAAAGCTCATCAAAGCTATCAAAGTTATGCAGCTTGACAACGGAGCGCTTAAGGGTTTCCCCCGTTTCGGTGTTGGTGAAAATAATCGTATCTTTCGCCTTGATCCGTCGCCGCTTTTCGTCAAATAAGCGGAGCTCGATCGTTTTTTCTCCGCTTTTTATCATTTCAAACGGAGCAGATTGAAGCTTCATAGAATGTTGCATGGTTTTCTCCTTTTGGGTGAAGTTACTCGCTGACGCTCGCAGTGAAGTTTTACTCGTAGTTGTTGAAACTATTGTTTGCGAAGACAAACAATAGCTTTAACGTGGGTGGAAACTCCAAAAGGTCTCACTTTTTCAAAAGAATCCCTCGCCCCAATCATCCCAGTTTGGATTTTTTGTTTCCACAAGCCAATTCTTTTTGGAGCGAACCCAACGCTTTAATTGCTTTTCCCTTGCGATTGCATCATTCACTTCGGAATATTCTTCAAAATAGACAAGCTTGTGAACGTGATATTTTTTTGTAAATCCTTCGATTTGCTCATTTTTGTGTTCGTATAATCGTCTTCGCAAATCGTTGGTCACACCGATATACATTACTGTATCAGTTTTGTTAGTGAGTATGTAAACGTAGTACATAAAGCTCCTTTTCGCCCGAGATCCCGCCTTCGCGTTGCTCGGCGCTTTTTCGTCCGTGTCATCCTGAGCGTAGTCGAAATCCGAGCATAGCGAGGATCAAACGGTGCGTAGCATCGTTTGGTATCTCGGACGAAAAAGTTCGATTCCGCTTCGCTCCACTCAGGATGACACGGGCGAGGTTGCATTTAGGTGTCATCCTGAGCGAAGGGCGTAGCCCGTAGTCGAACCCGTAGGGCGATGCGAAGCATCGGGATCTAGTATGCCAAAAACGGGGGTTGTAAAGCCAAAAGGTATACATTTTATTACTTGCGCTTGCAGTAATCTTCTTTCACCGCATTGTATATCGCCAAATAATCATTCGTCAAAACAGTATCTATGCCCATTTCAAAATAGTGTTTCGCTTCTTCGGGATCATCCGCCCAAAATACATTGCAAAGGATTCCATGGGCATGCGCTTTATCAATGCTTTCTTGATTGAAATACGGCTTGAATAGCTGCACCTTATAGGCGCCAAGAGCAATAGCGCGGTCAACGATAGACATTGGATCCTTATTGCCATCCCATCCCACACAGACTTTGAGGTCCGGTGCGTATTCCATCACCTGTTTGATGATTTCGTCATTGGTCGTCATAAAGTAAATATGCTTTTCACAGTCGTATTTGCGAATCAGCGCAATGATTTCCTCAATCATAGGATTTTCAAAAGCTGCATCCCAAATCTTGACGTGAATATTCATAATCACTCGACCTGCGAATTTTTGTAGAATCTCTTCAAAGGTTGGGATTTTCAAGCCCTTGAATTTTTCGCCGTGCTTTGCACCAAAGTCAAGCTGCAAAAGCTCCTCGTATGTTTGCTCATAAATTTTACCGCTTCCGTCACTTACACGGTCAAGCGTACTGTCGTGACAGGAAACGAGCACGCCATCCTTCGTTGACCACAGATCAAATTCGATCTCCTCTGCTCCGAGAGCAACGGCCGCCCCAAACGCAGGCATACTGTTTTCGGGGGCTACTGTATTGAAGCCGCGGTGTGCGCAAAGACGGGGATATTTCATAACACCGTCAAAAGGAACGACCGATGCGCCACCGTTTCGATAGAGCCACGGTCTGCGCCCCTCTTCAATGTATTCGTAGTGCGATTTTAGTTTACCCAAATGCCCTGCCGGCTTGTAATATTTGTTTTTTGGATCAATCTCACAAA
Source organism: Eubacteriales bacterium (assembly GCA_045593985.1). Taxonomy (GTDB): domain Bacteria; phylum Bacillota; class Clostridia; order Oscillospirales; family CAG-272; genus Colimorpha_A. The sequence goes on along the minus strand of JAZNXR010000004.1, from coordinate 47 downwards.
TGCCAAGTCCTACACGGCTTTCCATATTGAGAAGCATCTCTCCTTTT
>JAZNXR010000003.1:0-11587 GCA_045593985.1 Eubacteriales bacterium | reverse complement strand
CATGGCTACGATCCGACTTTCTCCGATTGGAGAAGGCATTGAGTTGTATTGTTTTAGAGCGGCGGGAGCAAGCCCCCGCCCTACAAACAAAATATCTATTTCGTTACGTTTATTCGTTTTCCTCTTTCTTCACATTGCCGTCTTTTCGGCTGTAAGTAACGAGATACTTCTTTTCGTCCTTCGGCTCGTGGAGGGAGAGGGTAATGGGATCGGCATTTTTCAGCGCTTCTGCAAACGATTTTTCGTCACAAACCGTGTCGGGAAGAAAAGCTCCGCAGTAAGGGCGGTAATGAACGTCATAATGGTAGTCAGCGCCAGTTGTAAGAAGTGCGCCGTGCTTGATGGCCAGAGCCGTTACGTCGTCGTAAGCAGAGGTTCCGTAAAGAGGATGACTGCTTAATTCGTATCCGTCAAGGAATCGGGGATCAAGCGGATAATATCTGACTCTGAAGGGATGCGCCTGAACGAGCAGGCCGCCCTTTGATTTGACAAGATTATAAAGCTCCTCCTGAGTCATGTTGTAAAGCTCAGAAAATTCCTCGGTAAAGCTCGGCTCAAGACCGTAAATCAGAAGGTGGCTGTCGTCATGGCGATGCATCGTGACCTCCATGCCGTAAATTACGGTAACGCCGATTTCTTCACCAAGCTTTTTGGTATAGCGATATTCGTCGGTATATTTGCGGGCGAAGCCGTAAACGTCACCGTTTTCGACGTATGAGCTTTGATAGTGATTAGTCAGAACGATTCCGTCGATACCGTTTTCCTTTGCGACTTTAAGTATAGTTTCGGCATCTCCGAGACAGCATTCACTGATTCCCGAAGTATGCGCATGCATATCAATTAACATAATTATCACCTATAAGCAAAGAAGGAGAAATAGCGGTAACCCCCCTATTCCTCCTCCAAATCAGTCTTCGTTTTCCCAGTTGTGATAGACGTTCTGAACGTCGTCGTTTTCCTCAAGTCTTTCAAGCAGAAGCGTCATATTCTTAATAGCTTCCTCATCCTCGAGAGTTATATAGTTAGACGGGATCTTGTCCTTGTCGGCAGAAACGATCTTGTAACCCTTGCTTTCAAGATCGGCGCGAATAGCGGAGAGATCCTCAGGCACCGTGTATATTTCGAATGCCTCCTCGGAAGCAACGAAATCCTCTGCGCCCGCTTCAAGAGAATCCTCCATAAGCTTGTCCTCGTCAACCGAGCCGTCGTTTTCGATAACGATAACGCCCTTGTCGGTGAAAAGATAGCTTACGCATCCGCTTGTGCCCATATTTCCGCCGAATTTGTCAAAGAAATGACGCACCTCGGCAGCGGTACGGTTGCGATTGTCGGTTGCGGTCTCAACGATGACAGCAACGCCGGAGGGGCCGTAGCCCTCGTAGGTTATCTCCTCGTAAACTGCGGCATCAGCGGCAGAAGCCTTCTTGATAGCACGCTCAATGTTATCGTTCGGGACGTTATTGTCCTTTGCCTTGGCAATAAGGTCACGAAGACGGGAGTTAGAGGCGGGATCGGGGCCGCCTTCCTTTACTGCGATTGCGATCTCCTTGCCTATTTTGGTGAATACCGAAGCTCTTTGTGCATCGGTCTTCTCCTTTTTATGCATTATATTTTTCCATTTGCTGTGTCCGGACATATCATTTAACCTCGTTTATTAAATCTTTGGTGTTTTCTTCAAGCATATAAGACCGAATGCATTTCCGAGAACGGTCTTCGTTGCCTCGGTAAGACGCACACGGAATGCGCGAGCGTTTTCTTCCTCTGCGGAAAGAATAGCGCAATCGTGATAGAAGCGGTTGAACGCTGCACAGATGTCGAGAATGTATCTCGTGATGACCATCGGCTCGTAGTCGGTGATAGCATCGTTTACTTTTTCGGAGAAGAGCGAAAGAACTCTGCAAAGCGCCGCTTCAGCCGCTTGCGGCTCGTACCCGTCGGAAAGTGACTTTTCAGGAACTCCGCCCGCCTTCTCGATGATCGAGCAGCAACGTGCATAGGTGTACTGCGCATAAGGGCCGGTGTTTCCTTCAAAGGAAAGCGCATCCTCAAGCGAGAAGTCGTTATCCTTTATACGGCTGTTCGTAAGATAATAGAATACGATAGCGCCGATACCGACTGCCTCCGCAACCTCGTCCTTGTTTTCAAGGTCGGGGTTCTTTTCCTCCATTATCGCCTTTACCTTTTCGACCGCCATCTTAAAGAGGTCTTTAAGAAGAATTACGTTGCCGGTTCTCGTTGCGAGCTTCATGCCGCCGATAGAAACGGTGCCGTAAGGAATGTGAACGAGCTCGCCGTACCAGTCGTAGCCCATTTTTTCAAGAACCTTAAACCACTGCTGGAAGTGAAGGATCTGCTGATTCGACGTAACGTAAACGCATTTGTCAAAGTTGTAATGCTCCTTGCGGTAAACGGCAGCGGCAATATCACGGGTAGGATAAAGCGTCGAGCCGTCACGCTTAAGAATAAGGCAGGGAGGCATATTGTATTCGGAGAGGTCAACTATCGACGCGCCGTCGTCGATTTTGAGCAGATCACGGTCACGAAGGATCTGAACCTGCGCAGGCATAAGATCGGTATAGAAGCTCTCGCCTGCGTAGGAATCAAAGGTGATTCCGAGTTGCTTGTAGGTCTTTTCGTATTCGTTAAGAGAAATCTCGATAAACCATTTCCAGAGCGCAATATTTTCCTCATCACCGATCTCCATCTTGTGGAACTCGGCACGGCTCTGATCGGCAAGATCCTCACGCGCGAGAACACCGTTATCGGGATCGCCCTTGATGGTGTTGTTGATGCGGACGTAAAGCTCAACGAGCTTGTCTATTCCGCCCTCCTCGATCTGCTCCTTGTTGCCCCAGAGCTTGTAGGCAACGATAAGCTTACCGAACTGGGTACCCCAGTCACCGAGGTGATTTATACCGACTGCGTTCCAGCCGCAGAACTCGTGAAGCTTTTTGAGAGAATGACCGATAACGGTCGTTCCGAGATGACCGATGTGGAAGGGCTTTGCTACGTTGGGGGAAGAGTAGTCGATAACGAGGGTTTTGCCCTTGCCGCTGTCGCTCTTTCCGTAGTTATCGCCATCAGAAATAACCTTGTCAAGGATTCTGTCGGTGAAATAAGCATCGTCAATAAAGAAATTGAGATATCCGCCCGCAACCTCGGCTTTTAAAAGGTACTCGACCTCGCCCATCGCCTCGGAAATGAGGGAAGCTATAACGGGAGGGCCCTTGCGAAGCGCCTTGCTGAGCTTAAAGCAAGGGAACGCGAGGTCGCCCATATCCTTGTTTGGAGGATATTCAAGCATAGTCGCAAGCTCGTCGGGTGCAAGCTCGGTTTCGGGAGATATTTTTTTAATAGCGCAGGACAGCGCCTGCGAAAGCGTGTTCTTGAAATTTAACACTGTCGTTCCTCCGTATTATAAATGCACATACGTATTCTATTTTACTACATTATACAGTATTTGTCAATAGAATAAGGGCTGAGAAACACCTTAAAATCTCGCGATTTTTTGTTGTTTTGGTAGTAATGGCGATGCTTTCTTTGGCTCCCTTGTGCAAAGGGAGCTGACGCCGCAGGCGGCTGAGGGATTGTTTTTTGGACCTTTTGCGTTTTACAATCCCTCCGTCTTGCTTCGCAAGCCACCTCCCTTTGCACAAGGGAGGCAAATGTCAGCGTCAATCTCTCGTCAAAAATCCCCCTAACAAAAAAGTTAGGGGGAGAGATTCAGGAATGAATAACATATAAATACGGCGGATATTTGGTGTTTAACGGGGAGGTGTACTGAGGCACGTTGCCGAGTTTGCTTTCATGCTCGATATGACAGTCACCGCAGATTATCGCCTTGATAGGGGAATTTTCCTCCTGAACCTTGGCAAAAACGGTTTTCCAGCCGTCACCGTCGCAAACTCCTTCGTCTCCTATGCTCCAGTCGGGCTTTCCGAGATCGGCGTAATGCTTGTGGAACTCCTTGGTCGAAAGCGGAACGTGCTGGAAAAGAATTACGTTATCCTCGCCCTCAAGTGCGCTCATAAGGTCACTCAGCGACTTTTCGGGATAGTAATAAGGGCCGTCGTAAACGCCGATAAGAGTCAGCTCGCCGAGCTTCATCTTTTGAAGGTCTGTGTTTTCTCCCGTGAGAGATTTGAAAATCTCGCGCACCCTTTCTTCGGGCATTCCGGAAAAGATCATATCGTGATTTCCGAGAACGAACATATAGGGCGTCTTAAGCTTGTCAATATTTCTCTTGATAAAATCAAAAGCACTCTGCGTGAAGAAATCAATAATATCGCCGGTGAAAACGATAACGTCGGCGCAGTCGGGGTTAGCAGCAAGCTCGTCGCACATTTTTTCAAAAAGCACGTCGGTCGTAACGCCGTCTACAAGGAAGCATTTGTTTCGAAGATCCGTGTAGTCACCGATCTTCGTTCCGTTCCAGTAATTGTCGCCCTCAATTATGTATTCGCCCTCTTTTTCGTTGCACATCACAACGTGCGAATCGGTAATATGCAGTATGCGGTATTCCTTTTCAAGACCGGGGACGATGACGTCTTTTCTTACAAATTCGTTAGTTCTCATAAAGCACCTCATCGGTATGAATTGTCACAAACATAGTAACATTTTTGACTTCAAAAATCAATGGCAAAAATCCCAAAAAGCAGGTCTCTTTTTCGTGCAAAATCACGCTAAACACTTGCATTTTATTTTGATGTGTGTTATAATAACTTATTATATATAATAGGCGTAATATGTGCCCGCGCGTGTGCGGGCGTGAGAACGATTTAAGGAGTAAAGTTTTGAGATTAAAAGCGCTTGAAATGCAGGGGTTCAAATCCTTCCCCGATAAGACCGTCTTGTCCTTCGACCAAGGAATAACCGCCGTCGTCGGGCCTAACGGAAGCGGAAAATCGAATATAACGGACGCAGTCAGATGGGTTCTTGGCGAAATGTCGACCAAGAGCATACGCGGCTCAAAAATGGAGGACGTCATCTTCGGCGGCTCCGATAACCGCAGACCTATGGGTTATGCGGAGGTAACCTTGATAATCGACAATACAGTCGGTATCGGACGCCTTGACAGCGACTACGACGAGGTTTCGGTCACAAGACGCTACTACCGTGGCGGCGATAGCGAGTATCTTATAAACGGCAAGCCCTCGCGTCTTAAGGATATTGCCGAGCTTTTCATGAATACCGGTGTCGGTAAGACGGGTTATTCCAATATCGGTCAGGGAAAAATTTCCGAGATAATCTCGCAAAAGAGTGACGAGCGCCGTTCGGTTTTTGAAGAAGCTGCAGGAATATCCAAATACCGTGTAAGAAAGAACGAAGCCGAAAGAAAGCTCCGTGATACGGAGGCAAATCTCGTTCGCCTTTCCGATATTATCGGTGAGCTTTCCTCACGCGTCGGCCCTCTTGAAAGAGAAGCAGCGGCGGCAAGAAAATTCCTCGACCTTTTCGAGCAGAAAAAGGAAGTCGATGTAGCGCTCTGGCTCTACGATGCAGAAACGATGCGTGCAAGAGCCAATGAAACCGAGCGCGCATATATGGCGGCAAAGCTCGCCCTTGAAAGCGTGGAAAGCGAAATTTCCGCCCTTGAAGCAAGAAGCGAAAACCTTTATACGAAGGCTGCGGAAAGCCAAAGCGGTGCAGAGGAACTGACTGTCCGTGTAAGCGAATACATAGAAAAGCGCCACGGCATCGAGAGCAGCAGCCGTGTCCTTGAAAACGATATACTTCATACCGAAAGCCGTATCGAACAGACTAAAAACGAGGCAGAGATTCGTGCGCTGTCCTTGTCTGACGGAGAAAAAAGACAGATCGATCTTGAAAACGAGCTGAATGAAAAGATCAAGAAGCTGGAAGAGCTGCGAGTCGCACTTAAGGAGCTTGAAAATAAGGCGGCGGAAAAGCGTGAGCTTATATCCTTCCTTGAGGAGAAGATCCTCGAATGTGAGGACGAAGAGCGCCTGATCGAAAGCAAGCTCATCGACGAAAGAGTGCGCCTGTCTGCTCTTTCAGGCTCTCACAACAGCGAGAGCGAAAGAGCCGTTTCGCTCAAAAACGAAATAGCCGAGCTTGAAGCGGAAATAGCAGTTATTGACGATACGATGGCTCGTGCGGAGAAGACGATAAACGATTATCTTTCTTCGATCGAGAGCGATAAAGCAAAGGCTGACGAGAAGGAAGAGGAAATTTCTTCGCTCAGAAGCAAGCTTGAGGAGCTAAAGGCGGTAATCGACCGCATCAGCCTCACAATCGAATCGAAGAAGCACAGAGCAGAAGCCCTTAAGAGAATGGACGATCTGCTCGAGGGTTACAGCCATAGCGTAAAGAATGTTATGCACGCATCAGATAACGGTGCGCTTAAGGGTATTCACGGTCCCGTTTCGAAGCTCATTTCCGTTATGGGCGAATACAGCATAGCAATAGAAACTGCGCTTGGCGCAAATATTCAGAACATAGTAGCCGAGGACGAGGAAGCGGCAAAGGCCGCTATCGCCTTCCTGAAAAGGACAAACGGCGGCAGGGCGACATTCTATCCCCTGACGGCAATGAAGGCGCAGACGCCTGTAATATCCGAAACCGAGCTTTCCAAGAAAAAGGGCTATGTCGGAATGGCGGATAAGCTTTGCGATTACGAAAGCAAGTATAGCGGAGTAATCGGCAACCTGCTCGGCAAAACCGCAATCTTTGATAATATTGATAATGCGGCGTTCGTTGCAAAATCCTTCGGATACCGCATAAGAATCGTCACTCTTGACGGTCAGATAATCAATGCAGGCGGCTCCTTTACGGGAGGCTCGACACGTCAGGACAGCGGAATTCTTACCCGCAACGCCGAGATCGTAGCGCTTAATTCGGAGGTCGCAAAGCTCGGAATAGAGCTTGAAAGCAAGAAGGCTCATTTCGATGAGATAACCTCCGAAATTGACAGTATTCAGGGTGAGATCGGCGGCATAAACGAGAGAATTGCGCTTCTCAATATGATGCTTCGCGCAGAGCAAACGCAGTACGAGGTAAACAAGAGCAAAAAGGAAAACGAATCCCTTCGCCTTTCTGCGCTCGTAACTGCGCTTGAAGGACTCGGCAAGGAGCATGAGCAGTATGATATCGAAAAGGCGAATATCGAAAAAACGATATCGTCCCTTGAAGATGAGCTGGCTGACAAAAAGAGTGAGACCGAAAGCACGGTTTTGCGCAGAAACAGCGAGGACGACCTTCTGGCAGAGATCCTTTCAAGCTATAACGACGGAAGAATCTCCGAGGCTTCGCTTGAAAAGGACGTAGAATCGCTGAATAACGGCATTTCCCTTAACGAAAGCACGATCGAAGCTCTCCGTGAGCAGATCGCACGCTCCGAGGAGCTCAGAGCAACTCTTGAAGCAAAGCTTGAGGATATCAGAAGACGTATAAGCGAGAATAAGGAAACCTTCGATGTTCTCGCTGACGACATAAAGGCTCTTGAAGCGGAAAGAAGCAGACTTATATCTCAAAATATTGAGTATGAGAAGATTCAAAGCCGCATAAGAGAGGAGCTTCGTGAGAAAACTCATGTAAGAGAAACGATCTTCGCCGAGTACACAAAGCTTTCAAACGTGAGAGAAAACCTCACGACCGAGCATGACCGCCTTGCCGCAAAGATCTGGGAAGACTACGAGCTTACCTATACCGCGGCGGCAGAGCTGAATTATGCTCCCGTAACCGAGGAAACCCGTCCAAGCTACGTTTCTCGTCAAACAGAGCTTCGTAATAAGCTCCGTGCGCTCGGTCACGTTAATGTCGGCGCAATCGAGGAATATGCCGAGGTGAAGGAGCGCTACGACTTCAATACCGCACAGTTTGAGGATCTTACAAAGGCGCGCGAAAGCCTCGACGGAATTATCTCCCGACTTGAAAAGGAAATGAAGACGATGTTCGTCACCGCCTTCGAGGAGATAAATAAGAACTTCAAGGTAACCTTCAGAGAGCTTTTCGGCGGCGGTACGGCGGAAATTTCCCTTACCGATCCCGAAAACGTCCTCACAAGCGGAATAGAAATAAAGGTCGCACCTCCCGGAAAGATAATAAAGAATCTTATCTCTCTTTCTGGCGGTGAGCAGTCCTTCGTTGCGATTGCCTTGATCTTTGCAATATTGAACGTAAACCCGACGCCCTTCTGCATTTTCGACGAGATCGAAAGTGCTCTTGACGAGGTAAACGTCGTGCGTCTATCCGACTATATGCACAGATATTCCGAAAAAACGCAGTTTATCGTTATCACTCACCGTAGAGGTACGATGGAAGCATCCAATATGCTTTACGGCATAACGATGCCCGACCGCGGAATCTCGAAGGTGCTCAGCATGAACGTAAACGAGGTTGAAAAGAAAATGGGAGGAGAGCTTAACTGATGGGCTTTTTCGAGAAACTTAAAGCAGGCCTGACAAAAACGAAAAACGCCGTTTTCGGACGGCTCGACGGGCTTTTCAAGGCCTTTTCGAAGGTTGACGAGGAGCTTCTTGAGGAGCTTGAGGAGATACTCATTACCGCCGATGTCGGTGTAAACGTAACCGAAAGCATCCTCGATTCCCTTCGTGAAAAAATCAGAAAAGAGAAGATTTCCGATCCGATGGAGGTTAAGGCGGCGCTTCAAGTGCTTCTCCGTGAAAAGGTCGGAGAGGGTGAGGGGCTTGACCTTTCAAGCACCCCGTCCGTCATCCTCGTTATCGGCGTAAACGGCGTAGGAAAAACGACGTCAATAGCCAAGATAGCGAATCTTCTGAAAAAAGACGGCAAAAGCGTGCTTCTTGCAGCGGCTGACACCTTCCGTGCGGCTGCAATAGACCAGCTCGGAGTCTGGGCAGACCGCGTAGGCGTTGAGCTTATCCGTCATGAGGAAGGCTCAGATCCCGCCGCAGTCGTTTTCGATGCGCTCAGCGCAGCGAAGAAAAGAGGCACGGATGTTGTCATAGTTGACACCGCAGGACGTCTGCACAATAAGAAAAACCTGATGGATGAGCTTGCGAAGATAAACCGAGTAATCGAGCGTGAGACGCCTGACGCATCGCGCGAGACGCTTCTTGTCCTCGATGCAACGACAGGACAAAACGCCGTCCTCCAAGCAAAGGAATTCAAGAATGCAGCGCCGCTTACCGGCCTTGTGCTTACAAAGCTCGACGGCACAGCAAAGGGCGGAATAGTATTCTCAATAAAGGAAGAGCTCGGCCTTCCCGTGAAGTTTATTTGCGTAGGCGAGCAGATAGACGATCTGCAGTATTTTGTAGCCGACGATTTTGTTTCGGCATTGTTTGAATAATATGAAAATCGTACTTGCATCAAGAAACCGTCATAAAATTGACGAAATAAAAAGAGTCCTTGCCGAAAGCGGCCTAAGCGAGATCGAAATTCTTTCGCTTGACGATATCGGTGAGGAGGGCGAAATCGAAGAAACAGGCACGACCTTCGAGGAAAACGCCTATATTAAGGCGAGGGTTGCTGCCGAAAGGGGCTACTTCTCAATAGCTGACGACAGCGGCCTCTCCGTTGAAGCTCTCAACGGTCACCCGGGAGTTTATTCCGCACGTTATGCGGGCGAGCCTTGTAACGATAAGAACAATAACGATAAGCTCCTATCCGAGCTTGAAAACGTCCCGGATGATAAGAGAAACGCAGCATTTGTTTCGGTAATTGCATTCGTTGATCCCGATAAAATCGAATCACCTATCTATTTCCGCGGTGAATGTAAGGGAACGATAATTCGTTCCGAGCGCGGTAACGGCGGCTTCGGCTACGATCCGATATTCTATATGCCGCAGCTCGGTAAAACCTACGCCGAGATAACGGTCGACGAAAAGAACGAGGTCAGCCACAGAGGAAAGTCGATCCGACTTTTCGCGGAATATCTTAAGGAGCATCTCGGATCATGAAGCGCCTCGGAATCTACGGCGGATCCTTTAATCCGATCCATAAAGGGCATATAAGAGCCGCAAGAGCTTTTTACGATGAAATGAAGCTCGATGAGCTTATAATAATGCCGACAGCTGTCTCGCCATTTAAGGACGAAAAGGTCGAAAACGAGCCGTTCGAGCGCCTGAAAATGGCAAAAGCGGCGTTTGAGCAGGACGAGCGAAATATAACCGTCAGCGATTACGAAATAAATCAAGGCGGCAAAAGCTATACTTATCTTACCCTTGAGCATTTTGCAAATGCCGATACAGAGCTTTATTTCCTGATGGGAACGGATATGCTCCTATCGCTTGAGAATTGGAAAAATCCCGATATAATCTTAAAGCTCGCAACCGTCTGCCACATCAGACGGGAAAGCATCGATAAGGAAACCGAAAGGTTAATCGATCAAGCAAAGGCAAGCCTTAAAGCAAGCTACGGCGCAAAAATCGTAGATATAACGCTGAATCCGTTTAAAGCGTCCTCGACGGAAATACGGAATGCAGTAAGAGAGGGAAGGGATATTTCCCACCTCGTCACACCCGAGGTCGAGGAGATCATCAAAAACGACCGACTCTACCGTGCCTGTCCGCTGTATGCAACGGTAAGAAAGCTCGTTAAAGAAAAAAGGTGGAAGCACATCTTCGCAACCGAGGAAGAATCACAGCGCCTGGCGGAAATTTTCGACCTCTCAAACGAGGACAAGGAACGCCTCCGAATCGCCGCAGTGCTTCACGATATAACGAAGTACTATACACGAGACGAGCATCTGTCGTTTCTGAATGAAATCGGCGTAATACCCGACGAGGGAACTCTTAGTAGCGAAAAAACGCTTCATCAAATGACGGGCGCATATCTGTCAAGAAAGCTCCATCCCGACCTCGTTGACGATGCGGTATTTGATGCAATACGCTATCATACGACAGGCAAGGCGAATATGCCGCTGATGACGAAGCTGATGTACCTATCCGACTTTATCGAGCCGACGAGAACCTTCCCCGACTGTATAAAGCTGCGTGCCATTTTTTACGGCATGATAGGGAAGGGCATCAAGCTGAAAACACTTGACGAAATAATGCTCATATCGCTTGATATGACGATTGCGGATTTAGTTGATAACGGTTATCCGATACATTCGGATACCGAAAAAGCAAAGGAATATATAACTCAAAAATTAGAGGAAAATAACTATGGAAAATAAAGTATTTGAGCCAAAGGAAATTGCGGAAATGATAATAAAGGTGCTTGACGCCCGTAAGGGACGTAACATCAAGCTCCTTCACGTAACCGAAAAAACAGTCCTTGCCGATTATTTCGTTATCTGCGGCGGTAATTCCACCACGCAGGTAAAGGGACTATCTGACGAGGTCGAATATAAGCTCGGTCTTGAGGGCGTAACTGCAGACCACGTAGAAGGTCACGACAGCGCCTCTTGGGTGCTTCTCGACTATTCGAGCGTAATAGTAAACATCTTCACGCCCGACGCAAGAGAATTCTACAATCTCGAAAAGCTTTGGGCAGATGCAGAGGAAGTAGACATTTCAGGTCTGCTCACCGAGGACTAATATATAACTAATCTCAAAAGAAGGACAGAAAAATGAAGTACGAACATCGTTTGATCGACAAAAAATGGCAGGACAAATGGGAAGAAGCCAAGCTTTTT
>JAZNXR010000002.1:0-74351 GCA_045593985.1 Eubacteriales bacterium | reverse complement strand
AGACCTCGCCTATGACGATAGCGTTCGGATCGATTTCCTTTACACGCTTACGCAAAAGTGCGATGAAGCCGTCAGGCAGCTCGTCTGCGACGTCGAGACGGAAGCCGCTTGCACCCAGCTTGAGCCAATGCGCCACCACGCTATCCCTGTCTCTTATAATGAGGTCAAGGAAGCCGTCGCACATCTCGTTCACGCAGGGGAGCGTGTCAATATCCCACCAAGACGTATATTTGCTCGGGTATTTTTTGAAGTCGAACCACGAACGGTATGGCGAATTTGGATCACTTACTGCACCGCCGCCGAAAACGCCCTCGCGGTCGAAATATTTACTGTCACTTCCAACGTGCGAGAAAACGCCGTCGAGAATTATCTTCATTCCCTGCTCCTTTGCCGAACGGCAGAGAGATACGAAGTCGTCCTCCGTACCGAGCATAGGATCAATTCTCATATAATCGGCTGTATCGTAGCGGTGATTCGAGAACGCCATAAATATCGGATTAAGATAGATAACACCGACACCGAGCGAACGTAAATACGGCAGCTTTTCCTCGATTCCTCGCAGGTTTCCGCCGTAAAAATCGGTGTTCCAGAAGCCGTGCTCGTCGGGGCCTTTCATTGGCGGCTCGGTAATATCCTTATGTACCGTAAACGGCTTAAGCTTATCGGTCAGATCACACTCGCCGCTTTTATGGAAGCGGTCGGGGAATATCTGATACATGACCTTACCGCCGAAGCCGTCGGGGACCTTATAATCCCTCGGCAAGACGGTGAGCTGCCATTTTTCGCCGTCCTCGATATTCGTATCGTGGTCACCGTAGCGGAAAAGGCGGAACGATCCGCATTCCTTACGAACTGTGAAATAGTAAAAATACAGCCCCTCCTCGTTCAGCGAAAAATCGCCCGAAAAGCGTCTGTATTCGTCCTCGTCGCAGACAGAACCAAGGGGGACGGTCAGAGTTTGACCGCCCTCCTGTTCAATAATGATCTTCACCTCTTTCGCTCCAGTGCTTCTCGGCACCGAGATCGAAACGTGGCAATTTTCATCTGCTGCTATACACCCGAATGGTGATTTGTGCTCTTTTTTTGCGCTGTCGTACAAAATGCGCAGGGGGTAATTACTCATTTAAGATACCAGATATTATCTGCGTACTCCTTGACTGCTCTGTCGGCAGAGAAGATTCCTGCCTTTGCGATATTGACAAGCGATTTCTTCGCGAACTCACGGCGGTCGCCGTATGCAACGGAGATATCGTTCTGCGCCCTTACGTAGTCGCCGAAGTCTGCAAACGACATATAAGCATCTGCAGGACCGTAGTTACCGCGGAGAAGCGCGTAAACGATGTCGTCAAAGCGCTCGCCGTTGATTCCGTTCATAAGGAGATCAAGCACCGCCTTAAGATCGGGATTGCTTGCTACGTAATCCATCGGATTGTATCCGCGTCTCCAAAGCTCCTCGACCTCGTGTGCCTTAAGACCGAAGAGGAACATATTCTTATCTCCGACCTGCTCGTAGATCTCTACGTTTGCGCCGTCAAGAGTACCGAGGGTAACTGCGCCGTTGATCATAAGCTTCATATTACCCGTTCCCGATGCTTCCTTACCTGCAATCGAGATCTGCTCGGAGATGTCGGCTGCGGGAATGATTATCTCGGCAAGAGAAACTCTGTAATCCTCAATAAATACTACACGGAGACGGTCACGGGAAACGGGATCGTTCTTGAGCATTTCAGAAACTGCGCAGATAAGACGAATGATCTGCTTCGCCATGAGATAACCTGCGGACGCCTTTGCCGCAAAGACGAAGGTGCGGGGGCGGAATTCCATATTCGGATTATTCTTAAGCGTAATATACATATGAAGTATCTGCAGGACGTTCAGCAGCTGTCTCTTATACTCGTGCAGACGCTTTATCTGGATATCGAAGATAGAGGTAGAATCGACGTTTACGCCGTTTGCCGATGCGATATAAGAAGCAAGGCGCTTCTTATTTTCGAGCTTGATGTCGTTGAGACGGTCAAGGACGCTTGCATCGTCATAATACTTAAGAAGCTTTTCAAGATGAACGCTATCATGCTTGAAATCGTCACCGATAAGCTCGGTAAGTAGCGAGGTGAGTCCGGGGTTCGACTGGCAGAGCCAACGGCGGTATGCTATACCGTTCGTTACGTTAGTAAAGCGGCTCTCGTCCATTACGCAGTAATCACGGAAGAGCGATTCCTTAAGAATTGAGGAATGGAGCTTCGAAACGCCGTTTATCTTATGGCAAGCGGCAAGGCAAAGATTTGCCATACGTACTTCACCGCCTGCGATAACTGCCATATAATCGAGCTTTGCACGGTCGTCTCCGTAGAATGCGCGAAGGTTTATAAGGAGACGGCGGTTGATTTCCTGCGTTATCTGATAGATACGGGGCATCTGCTCGGAATAGAGCTGCTCGCTCCATCTTTCAAGAGCCTCGCTCATAACGGTATGGTTAGTGTAAGAAAGGGTACGGCAGGTAATATCCCATGCCTTATCCCAGTCGAGCTCGTGCTCGTCGATGAGCAATCTCATAAGCTCGGGAACACAGAGTGCGGGGTGTGTATCGTTTATATGAACTGCAACCTTTTCGGGAAGCTGCTCAAGGGTATGACCGCGGCGAAGGTGGTCGCGGAGTATCGTCTGAAGCGAAGCAGACACGAAGAAGTACTGCTGACGGAGGCGCAGACGCTTGCCTTCGAGGTGGTTATCAGCAGGATAAAGCACCTTCGAGATGACCTCTGCCATAGTTTCCTGCTCGAGAGCCTTTGCGTATTCTCCTCTTGAGAAAGCGGACATATCGAAGCTATTAGGCGATTTTGCTTCCCAAAGGGTAAGCTTATTTACCGCCTTGCTGTCGTATCCCGAGATATACATATCGTAAGGAATTGCCATTACGACCTGGTAATCACGGTGGTCAACACGGTACTTTCCGTCCGCGCCAATGCGTCCGACAGCCTCGCCACCGAAGCGCACCTGTACTGCGTCATCGGTACGGGGATTGAGCCAAACGCCGCCGTTGCCGAGCCAATCGTCGGGGAATTCCATCTGCCATCCGCCGACTATTTTCTGGCGGAAGATACCGAATTCGTATTTGATCGAAAATCCGGTGCAGGAAATATCAAGGCTCGATGCAGCATCCATATAGCAGGATGCAAGACGTCCAAGACCTCCGTTACCGAGACCTGCATCGGGCTCGATATCGTAGAGAGTCTGAATGTCCTTACCCGCATCGGAAAGGATCTTCTTCATTTGATCCTCGATGCCAAGGTTGAAGAGGTTATTGCGAAGGGACGTTCCAACAAGGAACTCCATCGACATATAATATACCTTCTTGTCCTCCTTGATTCCCTTGCGGAATTCGTGGTTCTTCTCGACGAGAAGCTTGCGCACGGCAATACATACCGAGCGATAAGCCTCAATGTTCGATGCGTCGGCGAGTGACGTGCCGAAATTCTGCAGGCAGGTCTCCTCTGTCCGTTTTCTTAAAAGCTCTGTGTTCATTGGTTTATTGGTTTCCTTTGCTAAAAATATTGCTTATATAATAGAATTCTTACCTTCTATTATGTTACACCGTTTTATACGGGCTGTCGAGGGCGCCAGCCCCTACCAAGCAGCTTTTAAAAGTTTCTCGGTAGGGGTCGGCGCCTACGACGACCCGCGGTTCCCCAAAACGGGGAGTCGAAATTTACATCTTATTCCTATACACCTTAAGGTATTTCTTGACCGAAACGCCCCAAGAAAAATCAGTCTTCATATTCTTGCGGACAAGGCGGTCAAAGCCCTTTTTGTCGCTGCGATAGAAGTCAACGCATCTTTCAACCGCGCGAAGCATTTCGTGCGCATTGTAATCAACGAAGGTAAATCCTCTGCCGCTTGCGTCCGTCGGGTTATAGGCAGGAACGGTATCGTGAAGTCCACCGGTCTCTCTTACGATCGGCACGGTTCCGTAACGCATTGCGACCATCTGCGAAAGACCGCACGGCTCGCTCTGCGACGGCATAAGGAATATATCGGCGCCGGCATAAACTGCGTTTGCAAGCTTCGGATCGAAGCGTATCTCCGCTGCCATTCTGCCGGGATATTTTTCCGCCGTCATTCTCATTATATTCTCGTAAGCATATTCGCCTGTACCGAGAATTACGACCTGCACACCGAGTGCCATGATTTCGTTTATCACGCAGGCAACAAGATCCATTCCCTTATGGCTGACAAGGCGGGTTATCATTGCGATTATCGGCGTATCCTTTTCGGGACGGAGACCGAGCGTTTCCTGAAGGAAAAGCTTATTTTTTGCCTTGTCCTTAACGGTTTCAACCGTCGGGCCGTAATTTGCGTAAAGCGACTTATCGGTAGAGGGATCAAATACTCCCATATCAATGCCGTTTACGATACCGAAAAGCTTATGCGAGTTTTCGCGAAGGATGGCAGATAAGCCGTGCGAATAATACTCAGTCAATATCTCCGACGCATAGGTTTCGGAAACGGTAGTAATTGCATCCGACCTTACTATTGCGCCCTTCATAAGGTTTACGCAGCCGTCGTAGGTGATATCGGCAACGCTGCTTGGAGAAAGGCCTGCAACGTCAGTGCCGTAGCTCATCGGCATCTTGCCCTGGTATTCGATATTGTGTATCGTGAATACCGTTCTGACCTTATTAAACTGCGGATAAAATTCACGAAGGAAAACCGGCGTCAGCGCCGTCTGCCAGTCGTTACAGTGAATAACGTCAGGGGTAAAGCCGATATTTATCATCGCCTCGATAACTGCTCGTGAAAAGAATGCGAAGCGTTCGCCATCGTCACCGTGACCGTATATCGGCCCGTCACCGCGGCGGAAATAGTATTCGTTATCGATGAAGATATATTCGGGATTATGTCCCTCACCCTCACGCATAATTCCCGTATACTGCTTTCTCCAGGATAGCTGAGTATATGTCGAGCCGTGATAGGAAAGGCTTGACATTACCTTTTCGTTATCCTTGATCTTTCCGTACATCGGAATTATGACCTTTACCTCGTGTCCGAGTGCCGCGAGCGCCTTTGGGAGCGCCTGCGCTACGTCGCCGAGACCTCCCGTTTTAATATACGGCGCAGCCTCGGAGGCGGCAAAAAGTATTCTCATATAGTTTCTCCCTTTTGGACGATCATCGGGCTTGTCGGTGCGCCAACGATACGGCGCAGGCTCGATACGGTTGCTTCCTTGTCGATTATCGCATTTTCAACTACTGCGCCTTCCTTGATAACGCAGCTTGCCATGATAACGCAGTTGCGGACAACGGCGTTTTTCTCGATAACGACCTTACGGAAAAGCACGCTGTTATCAACCTTACCCTCGATATGACAACCGTCGGCAATCGTACAGTCGGTGACCTCGGAATCCTCGCCGTAATAGGTGGGAACCTCGTCACGTACTGTCGTATAAATCGGAGCAGAGGGACGGAAGATCGCATTTCTTACTGCCTCGTCCTTCATGGAAAGCGAGTTGTTGAAATACTCAAGAATATTGCGGTTCTTCATTATCAGTCCGTCATGGCAGTAAACACCGACCTTAAGAGTGCCCTTGTTGAATTCCTGCTGGAGGAAGTCACGCTCAAGGTGATAGAATCCGCAGGAAGCAAGCTGTGTTACTCTGTCAATCAGAAGCTCACGGGAGATGACGTACATACCGATTGAGGTATACTGTCCCTTGCAGGCAGCATAATTGAGGTACATAGCCTTTATCTCGTCGCCCTCTTTATCAAAAACAAGCTCGGAGACATTGGTCTCGTTCTCGGTTGCCTCAGATACGACGATCGTTATGTCCTTGCCACTCTTTTCGTGCTCTCTGATTATCTTTTTGATATTGATATTACAGATGGTGTCCGTGTCGGAAAGAACAACATATTCGTCCTCGTGCTTGCTCAAAAAAGGAATCGCCGCACGAAGCTCCTCAATCTTACCGCGGTAGCCGCCCGAGCTGCTCGATGCGAAGGGCGGAAGAATGGTAAGACCGCCGCGCTTACGGTTAAGATCCCAGTCCTGGCAGGAGCCGAGATGGTCGATAAGCGACTGATAGTTATACTTTGTGATGACGCCGATTCTCTCGATGCCGGAGTTTACCATATTCGAAAGAACGAAGTCGATCTGGCGATATCTGCCGCCAAAGGGGAGAGATGCAACGGTACGGTTTCTCGTCAGATAATCAAGACCGTCGTTATACATTCCGGAAAAAATAATTCCTGCTGCTTTCATGCCGTCACTTCCCTTCTTTAATATATCGTCTTAGCAGGCAGCTTTTCGCCTGCGGGGACGGTTTTATCACTACCAACGACCGCAACGCCCCATTCGGGAGAATCGGTCTTGGCTTCGCCAACGTGAGCGTCTTCGCCGATCACGGTTCTTTCACCTATGATGGCATATTCAACAACTGCGCCGCTTTTAATTACCGAGTTGGGCATTACAACGGTGTCGGTAACGACTGCGCCCTCCTCAATATAACAGCCTGTCGAGATAATTGAGTTTTCAACTCTTCCCTTGATCACACAGCCCTCTGCAATGTGAGAGTTCTTTACCACCGATCCCTTTACGATATTAGACGGCGGCTGTGCGTAGTTACGGCTGTAAATACGGAACTTCTTGGGTGCGCCTACGTTTATCGGGCGGGCAGGATCAAGAAGATCCATATTCGCCTGCCAGAGCGAGTCAAGAGTTCCGACGTCACGCCAATAGCCGTCAAACGTATAAGCGTAAAGTCCTCTGCCGTCCTTTAAGAAGGCGGGGATAATATTCTTACCGAAGTCGTTAGACGAGTTTGGATCGTTTTCGTCATCTATAAGATACTGCTTAAGCGTTTTCCAGTTGAAGATATAAACGCCCATAGATGCGAGATTGCTTTTCGGCACCTTCGGCTTTTCCTCGAACTCCGTAATACGGTCGGTATTATCGGTGCTCATAATGCCCATTCTCGACGCTTCCTCGATCGGAACGGTACGAACGGCGATGGTACATTCTGCCTCCTTTTCCTTATGGAAGGAGAGCATCTTCGAGTAGTCCATCTTGTAGATGTGGTCGCCCGAAAGGATAAGAACGTACTCGGGGTTATAGCGGTCTATGAAATGGAGATTCTGATAGATCGCATTTGCCGTACCCTTGTACCAAGAGTTGTTCTTCGTCTTCATATAAGGAGGAAGAACGTGTGCGCCGCCGAAATTGCGGTTTAAGTCCCACGGCTGACCGTTTCCTATGTAATCGTTCAGCTCAAGCGGCTGATACTGCGTAAGAATACCGACTGTGTCGATACCCGAGTTTACGCAGTTTGAAAGAGAATAGTCGATGATTCGATATTTTCCTCCAAAGGGTACTGCGGGCTTTGCCGTGTTCTCGGTCAGAACGTAAAGGCGGCTACCCTGGCCTCCTGCGAGAAGCATTGCAATGCATTCCTTGCTTCTTACTGGCATTAAATAAACCTTCTTTCTTTTCCTCGCAAAGCGAAGATTAGTTTTATATTTTGTCCGCACTCTTGGCGGAGATAGGTCGTATATCAGAGCTTGTTTTTTCGCGGTCATCCTGAGCGGAGTCCCGCCTTGTCATCCTGAGCGAAGTCCCGCCGAGATTCCGCTTCGTTGCACTTCGCGCGGCTTCGCCGTTCGATTCCGCTTCGCTACACTCAGAATGACACGGCGGGACGCAGTCGAACCCGCAGGGCGATGCCACTTGTGGCATCGGGATCTCGGCTTCGCCGTTCGATTCCGCTTCGCTTCACTCAGAATGACACGGCGGGACGCAGTCGAACCCGTAGGGCGATGCCGCTTGTGGCATCGGGATCTCGCAAAAAGACATTTGCTAAATCATCATTTCCGCACGTACGTCATCTTATAAAAGCTTGCCGACATTGGCGGAATATCAAAGACCGCGGACTGATTCTGACCGTCGCACGGAATATTCTCCGTCCTTATCTTTTCGCTTCCTCCGCCTGTCGTAAACACCTGCTTGAGAATACACTTATTCGGAATTCCCATGCGGTAATCGGGACGGTGAACGGGGCAGAAATTAAATACTGCGATAAGCTCATTTCCCTTTCTGTCGATGCGGCGGAAGGAGAAAACGCTGTTGTCACGGTCATCGACCTTAAGCCACGAAAAACCGTTCCAATCGGCATCGTTTTCCCACAGCGGAGAATTGTTCTTATAAAAATGATTCAGCGCACGCACGAATCTTTGCATATCTGCGTGGCTGTCGTAGTTCAGAAGGAACCAGTCAAGCTCTCTTTTTTCGTCCCACTCGATAAACTGTCCAAGCTCGCCTCCCATAAATAAGAGCTTCTTTCCCGGATGTGCCATAAGATAGGAATACAGCACCTTCAGGGATGCGAACTTCGTTCCGTAATCTCCCGGCATACGTCCGATAAGGGAAAGCTTACCGTGGACGACCTCGTCGTGTGAGAACGGAAGAACGTGATTTTCCGAGAAAGCGTAGGTCAGCGAGAAGGTGATCTTATCGTGGTCGAACTTTCTGTATATCGGATCTACCGACATATAGTCAAGGGTATCGTGCATCCAGCCCATATTCCATTTAAATCCGAAGCCGAGTCCTCCGTCGTAGCCGGGCTTGGTAACAAGCGGGTATGACGTTGCCTCCTCCGCTATCATCATAACGGAAGGATTTTCTCTATATGCAGCCGTATTCATATCACGTATAAGGCGCACCGCATCGTGATTTACCGAATCGTAGGGCTTTCGCCAGCAATCGGGATCGCTTGCGTAATCCTTATATACCATATTCGTAACGGCGTCACAGCGAATACCGTCAACGTGATATTCCTTGATCCAATATCTTATATTCGAGATAAGGAATGCTCTTACCTCGTTGCGACCGAAATCGAAAAGCCGAGTTCCCCATTCGGGATGCTCACGCCGACTCGGATCGCGGTTTTCATAGCAGCAGCTTCCGTCGAATTCATATAGGCCGCATTCGTCCTTCGGAAAATGCGCTCCCACCCAGTCGATTATGACTCCGATGCCCGCCTGATGCAGGCGGTCAACGAGATACATAAAATCGTGCGGCGTTCCGTATCGCGAGGTCGGTGCGTAATAGCCCGTTACCTGATAGCCCCAGGAGCCGTCAAAGGGATGCTCCGCCACCGGAAGGAACTCAACGTGTGTATATCCCATATCAGTAAGATACGGAACGAGATCATCGGCAAGCGCGCGGTAAGAGAAGGGATTTCCGTCCTCATATTTGCGCCACGAGCCGAGGTGCATTTCGTAAATGTTAACGGGAGAATTAAGGGGGTTTTTCTTTTTTGCCGCCCTCATATAAGCGCCGTCGCCCCACTCATATCCCGAAAGATCGAATATTCTCGACGCCGTTTCAGGACGCGTGCAGGAATGGAAGGCATAGGGATCTGCCTTCATTACATAGGAGCCGTCGGGGCGCTCTATATAATACTTATATTCATCAAACTGACTTGCCTGCGTGCGATATTCCCAAATGCCGCCGAGGTTCGTCATAACGGGCGCGTTTCTGTCCCAGCCGTTAAAGCGGCCGAGAACACGAACGCTTCTTGCCTCAGGCGCCCAGACACGAAAAACATAGCTGTCTCCGTCACGGTGACAGCCGAGATATTCGTAAGCGCAATCGGAATGTCCGTCCCATATTCCTCTTTTATATGCTTCCGGAGTCAAGATATTCGCCCCCAAGTAATTTATTGTGAATAAATTATATCACGTTTTAAGCAATTTGTCAAACAAATTTAACGCAAATTGTGGCAATATGAGCAAAAACATACAAAATTTCGGGAATTATTGGCAAACTCCGGATTATTTCACGCCCGTTGAGCCGAAGCCACCCTCTCCGCGTTCGGTTTCGTCGAGCTCATCGACGACCTCATACTCCGCACGTATAACGGGCATTATCATAAGCTGGCCGATTCTTTCGCCGTTTTCGATAGTTTTCGGCTCCTTGTCGTTGTTGACTGCGGCAAAGAAGATCTCGCCTCTGTAATCGCTGTCGATAACGCCAATGCCGTTGCAAAGAGCAAGTCCCTGCTTAAGGGCAAGTCCGCTTCTTGCGCAAACGATTGCAACGTAATCGCTGCTCGGAAGGGCAATTGCTATTCCCGTCGGAATAGGTCGGCGCTCGCCCGGCTGAAGAACTATCGGCTCGGGAAGAAGCGCATAGAGATCGCAAGCGGCGGCACCCGACGTTCCGAGCGTCGGAACGTGTGCGCCCTCACGGAGAATTTTGACCTTTACGTTCATGTTTTCGTCCTCACTTGATTCGTTTTATTGCCTCTCGCTCCTTAGGCGGAAGCTTGTGGGCGTAAGCGTAAAGCACTCTCATGACCTCGCCGCGGTTTTCGCCCGTAAAGATAAGATGTCTTTCCTCAATTCCTGCGCCGTCAAGGCGGTCGAGCTGGTCTGCCATATAGATATTTACGCTGTTATAAAGAATATCCTTTCCCTCCTCGGGATAAATCGGGAAGCTTGCGCCCCTATTATCACGAAGCACCTTTTTCTCGACAGGCTTATGAAGAAGCATCAAGGGAAGCCGTCCGTAGACGATCGCGCCCTTTCTTACACCCTCGGGAAGAATTATATCTCGCATCTGCGGCAGGATAAGCTCCGCTGAAAGAATTATGCTGTCAAGCTCTCCCTGCTTCTGAAAGAAATCTGCGGAATAATTGTTAAAGACGTTAAGCCTATGGCTTCCGTGAGCGGCCAAGCCGTACTCGCGGGCAAGGGCAAGCTGACCGATATTATGGATCAGAAGATGCTTTGCGCCCTGCTTTGCGGCGTTTTCAAGAGAACGCCTTACGTCATCAAGCTCGCTGTCAAAAATAACGGGCGGCAACGAAACGCCGTTTGACACGCTGCGGTATTTTGACAGGGGAAGATAAGTTATATCAAGATCGTGGCTTTCGGGAATCTGTCCCGCTTCACGGAAGTAGGCGGTAAATACCGCCTTCGCAGTTCTTCTCTTTTGCGGAAAATCAATCTTCGAGGGGATCTCGGGAGCCTTCTTTAAGCTTTGCTCGACAGGCTTTACCACACCGCTTTTAAAAGCGCCCTCGCCTCTTGTTTTGGCGATATCGGTTTCGGTGCGTATGCCGAGCATATTCTTTCCGATATTACCGGTGAAATATCCGTCCGTAAATCCGCTTCGGGAGAATAATCTTTGAAGCTCGTTTATCTCGTCACGGGTTGCGCTCCGTCCTTCATCAAGGAGCCTGCGATAAATTTTCGTCACTCCGTAAACGTAGGCAGGGCTTTTCATTCTGCCTTCGATTTTCAGAGAAGAAACGCCCGCCTCAATAAGCGAGGGAATATGACCGCCAAGGCACATATCCTTTACCGAAAGAGGATATTCGCCGTTATAGCACATACGGCAGGGTTGAGCGCATTGACCTCGGTTTCCGCTTCTGCCGCCGAGCATTGCGCTCATAAGGCACTGTCCCGAAACGCTGACGCAAATTGCGCCGTGAATAAACATCTCGATCTCGGCGCGTGACTGACAAAGCGTTTTAATATTATCAAGATCCATTTCCCTTGCGCCGACGACACGGCTGAAGCCGAGGTCATAAAGCCTTTCGGCTCCCGCAAGATTATGAACGGTTGCCTGGGTTGATGCATGAAGCTCAAAATCCGGAATATGCTTTTTAATAAGCATGGAAAGCCCCATGTCTGCAGTGATCAGCGCATCAACGCCGCTTTCATAAAGAAACGCAGCATGGTCAAGTGCGCTTTTCAGCTCACGGTCATATATTTGAGTATTGAGAGTAACGTATGCCTTAACTCCGTTTTCATGGCAGTAACCGACAGCGGAGCGAATATCCGAGCGCTCGAAATTCTTTGCGTTCATTCTCGCATTGAATACCGTGCCGCCGAAATATACTGCATCTGCCCCTCCCTCAACTGCGGCAGTAAGCGAGTCAAGCGAGCCGCAAGGAGCAAGAAGCTCGGGTAAAGCTTTTTTTGCTTTTTCCATTTTTCGCAATCCTTTGTAAAAAGTCTTGAAATTCAATAAAAACTATTATATAATATATTATACTACTTATCTTTCAATAATGGAAGAGCCAAATGACACAAAAAAAGCAAAATGAAGATAAAATTATAAAAAGAATGACCAAAAAGCAGCTTGGACGGGAGGTAACTCGTATTTTGACCGAGATCTACCCTACCGCTGAATGTGCGCTAAACTACGAGGGAGATCCCTTTAAGCTTATCGTTATGGCACGTCTGTCTGCTCAATGCACCGATGCAAGAGTCAATCTCGTATGTGAAACGCTTTTTAAAGAGATACCGACGATGGAAGCGATGGCGAATGCTGACATTGCCGTTATAGAGGAGCTTATTCGCTCCTGCGGTCTTTACAGAATGAAGGCAAGGGATTTAAAGGAAATGTCTATTCAGCTTATTGAAGATCACGGCGGCAGGGTGCCGAGCGACATGGACGCCCTGCTCTCGCTCTCGGGCGTCGGAAGAAAGATCGCAAACCTCATTCGGGGCGACCTTTACGGTCTGCCTGCAATCGTTGCCGACACTCACTGTATCCGCATCTGCGGAAGGCTGGGATTTTATCCCGAAGGCTTAAAGGATGCTGCCAAGGTTGAAAAAGAGCTGGTTAAATACATCGAACCGAGCGAGCAATCCGATTTCTGCCACCGCATAGTCCTTTTCGGACGTGAGACCTGCTCCGCAAAAGCACCGAAATGCGGTCAATGTCGGCTGAACGGTATATGTAAAAAATACGCAAAGGAACATAAAAAATGAAGGAAGTACTGCTCCTGAAATACGGTGAGCTTGCTCTTAAGGGGCTTAACCGAGGATATTTTGAAAAGCTGCTCAAGAAAGAGCTTGAAGCTCGCCTGAAGCTTGCAGGCGTTTTTAAGGTAACTCTTGCTCAAAGCACAATCTACGTTGAGCCGCAGGACGATAACTGCGATATCGACGAGGCGCTTCGCCTCTGCCGTAAGGTTTTCGGAATTACGACCGTTGCCCGTGCTGCGGTTGCCGAGAAGAATATTGACGATATAAAGCGAGTGGCGAAGGAATACCTGCCCGAATATCTGAAAGGTCACGCTTCCTTTAAGGCAGATGCCCGTCGCTCAGACAAAAAATTCCCGATGAAGTCGCCCGAGATCGCCGCACAGGTCGGCGGTGCCGTGCTTGAAGCTATGCCATATCTCAAGGTCGATCTTCACAAGCCGTCGGTTGTCGTAATGACCGAGATCCGTGAGGAAAACGCCTACATTCATGCAGGAAGCTTCCCGGGTGCGGGCGGTATGCCTAACGGCTCAAACGGCAAGGGACTCCTTCTTCTTTCGGGCGGTATTGATTCCCCGGTTGCCGGCTTTATGATGGCAAAGCGAGGCGTGATCCTTGAAGCGGTACACTTTGAAAGCTATCCCTACACCTCGGAGCAGGCGCGTGATAAGGTCATTCGTCTTGCCGAGATCGTTTCGGAATACTGCGGAAAAATCAAGGTTCACGTTATTTCCCTGACTCATCTTCAGGAGGTTCTCCGCGACTCGGTTGACGAGGAATATTTTACCCTTCTTCTTCGCCGTTCAATGATGCGTCTTGCCGAGCGAGTGGCTGAAAGAAACTACTGCCAGGCACTTATCACGGGCGAGGCTGTCGGTCAGGTCGCATCGCAGACGATGCAAGCGCTGACCGTCACCGATGCGGTCGTTAAACGTCCTGTTTTCCGTCCCTGTATCGGAATGGATAAGGAGGAGATCATCGCAATTTCCCGCAGAATCGAGGCATTTGAGACCTCGATCCTGCCATTTGAGGATTGCTGTACCGTATTCACTCCCAAGCACCCGAAAACCCGACCTGATATTGAAAAGGTCATTCTTCAGGAGCAAAAATACGATTACGAGGCACTCGAAAACGAAGCCTTCGATTCTCTTTACACGATCGAAGCAGATGCTTATGCAGATATCTAAAAAGGAGACAGAATTATGGACGTCACATTTTACTCTTATTTTAACGGCATGCTGACAAGCGAGGGCATCGAAAAGACGCTCTCCTATGCAGTTGAACGCGGATTTACCGCAGTCGAATTTCTCGATGTTCCGACGGTCAAGAGAATCCCGAACAAGGAATACGCATACGAGCTTAAAAACGCTCTCGACCGCTATGGCCTGCGTTGCGCTTGCTACTCGGTCGGCGGAAACATTCTTGCCGAAGCAGGCGGAATGTACGGCGAAAAGGACGGCGTCGACACCTTCAAGCAGTCGGCGGAGTATGCGGCAATTCTCGGTGCGCCCTACTTCCATCACACGATGACGATAGGCTATGACAATAACAAGGAAAACCCCGACACCTTCGATACCCTTTTCGACCGCCTTTGCGAGTGCGATGAGGAGGTTGGAAGATATGCAAATTCCCTCGGTCTTACCGTTCTTTACGAGCCGCAGGGCCCGTTCGTGAACGGCATTGAGAATTTCGGCCGTCTTTATGACGAGATGGAGCGCAGAGGCCTTAAAATAGGCGTTTGCGGCGACGTCGGAAATACGCTTTTTGCAGAAACTCACCCGACTGATTTCTACAAGGTCTACGCTCCCCGAGTTCTTCACGCTCACGTCAAGGACTACATTATTCTTGAAGGCGACGACGTATCCGAAAATCCGCATTGGGTAACGAATGACGGCAATGAGCTGATCGAGGTCGAGCTTGGTAAGGGCGTTTGCGAGGTTGCAGATTACCTCCATACCTTAAAATCGATAGGCTACGACGGCGCAATTTCCATCGAAACCGTCTACGACGGCTACGGCGCCTCCGATTCCGAGCGCGATATTGCGTTTGTAAAGAAATATTTTAAATAAAGAAATCCCCGATGACAACGGTCATCGGGGATTTTACATTTTCATTTTTCTTGCTTGATATGGTCCTTTTTCGGGCTGATGCCGAATTCGGCTTTATACGCCCGATAAAAGGAGCTATACTCGTTAAAGCCGCATTTTTCATAAACACGGTAGGGGCTTTCGCCCTGCGACAGAAGCTCCTTTGCCATAAGAAGTCGCTTGCGCTTTATGTATTCCCACATTGACGAGCCTGTCATTTTTCTGAATTTCCGATTTGTATGCGAACGGCTTGTATGAAAAACCGCGCAGATGCTGTCAAGGTTCAAATCGTCGCTCAGATGCGAATTTATATAACTGATTATATCGGAAATATTGTCCTTTGCCTCGTTATCGGAGTGATTTTCACCCAAAGAATCGCACAGCTCGGAAACGAGGACGGTAAGATACAGCTTTTTCTTTTCCTCGTCTTGTTCTTCGCAAATCTTATTCAGATAATAAGACCAGTTTTTATCCTTGAATACCGACGCCGGGAAGCGGTTATTCTGACCGAGCGGGCGACTGTTCATACAGCTCAAAAGCCTTTCTCTCATATTCCCGACGATCGCATCGGCGCTGAAATGAATCGCTATTCTTTCGTATGGCTGACTTTTCAGCAAAAGAAGCGTATGCGACTCCGCCTTTTTCATTATAAATATATCGCCCGCGCGAAGCGAATAGAGCGTTCCCTCGACAAAATACTTCGCCTTGCCGCTTAAAAAGCAGTAAATCTCGTAGCCGTCATGAGCGTGCATTTTGAAAAGATTCGTATCGGGTTTTTCGGTATAATTCCTATCCGCAATAATAATTCTTGACATAACATCACCTCACATTTATTATAAAGCAATAAAGTCCTAAATGCAATGTTTTTTTGATTTTTAGGGTAATTGTATTTATTTTTGGCTTATTATACAATATACAGTGAGGTGAGAATATGGATAATTTAAAGCTATACGCCTTCGCTGACGAGGCGAGTGCGAGCATTGACGGTCAGATCGACGCCCTTCTGCGCAACGGTCTTGACGGCTTGGAGATCCGAGGAGTTGACGGGACGAATATTGCCGATATTACAGTCGAAAAGGCACACGAGGTAAAGAGCAAGCTTGACAAGCACGGGCTTTCGGTTTTCTCGATCGGCTCTCCGATAGGCAAGATCAGTATTGACGACGATTTTGATACGCATCTTGAAAAGTTCAGGCACATTCTTGAGCTTGCAAAGATCCTCGGCGCAAAAAATATGAGAATTTTCTCGTTTTATACCGTCGGAGATCCCGATGCCTGCACCGACAAGGTACTTGAAAGATTGAATGCTCTCGTTTCTGCTTCGAGGGGAAGCGGAATTACCCTTTGCTGTGAAAACGAGAAGGGGCTTTACGGAGATGCCCCGGACAGGGCCGTGACTATTTTCAAGAGCATTCCGAAGATCAAGGCGATATTTGATCCTGCAAACTTCGTTCAATGCGGCGTTAACCCCATCGAGGCGTATAACAAGCTGAAAAATTATATTGAATATATGCACGTAAAGGATTCGAGAGCCGACGGCGCAATCGTTCCTGCAGGCTACGGAGACGGAAGGATCGCCGAGGTCGTTTCCGACCTTATAAGAAGCGGAAAAACCGACTTTACGCTTGAGCCGCATCTCGTTGAATTTGACGGGCTTGCCGGTCTTGAAAGAGATGGCGAAAGAAGCAACATCGGACTTTTCTCTTTCTCGGACGCAGATACTGCATTTGATGCCGCAGTAACGGCATTTGATAAAATTATCGGGAGGATAAGGTAATGAAAATAGGCGCACAGTTTTATACCGTTCGTGATTTCTGCAAAACAAAGGAGGGGCTTTTCGAGTCGCTGAAAAAGGTTGCGGACATCGGCTATACAACGGTACAGCTTTCGGGAGTTTGCGAGTACGATCCTTCTGAAATGAAGGCAGAGCTTGACTCTCTCGGTCTTAAATGCGTGCTTACTCACATCGCAGCCGAAAGAATCCAGACCAAGGCGGCAGAGGTCGCGCGCGATCACGATATTCTTTCTTGTAACCGCATTGGTCTTGGTTGGTTCGGCTTCAGCAACGAGGGCGGCGAAGCGCGCGTTCCCGAGTTCGTTCGGACTTATCTTGAGCCCGCAAAGGTTTTCCACGAAAACGGCAAATATTTCATGTATCACAATCACGCAGCAGAGTTTAAGAAGCTCGGGGGCAAGACGGTCATGGAAATGCTTGCAGAGGAAATGCCGAAGGAGCTTATGGGCTTCACCCTCGACACCTACTGGGCGCAGGTAGCCGGTGCAGATCCTGCGGAATGGATCGGGATTCTTTCCGGCAGAGTTCCCGTTATTCATCTTAAAGACTGTGCTTACGAGCAAAAAATGGCGGTTATAGGCGAAGGAAACATCAACTTTGACCGTGTATTCAGCATGGCTGAAGCGGCGGGAACGGAATATATGGTCGTTGAGCAGGATAACTGCTACGGCGAGGATCCCTTTGAGTGTCTGAAACGCAGCTACGAGTATCTTAAGGCTTGCGGATTTAATTAACGAGGTGAGATCATGGAAAAGATCAGACTTGGTATAATCGGCATCGGCAACATGGGAACAGGCCATGCGTCAAACATTCTTAAGGGCAGCTGCCCCGACTTCATTCTTTCGGCAATTGCGGATAACGATCCCGACCGCCTGACTTGGGCAAAGGAAGCCTACGGCGAGGACGTTAAGTATTTTTCCGACGGTGACGAAATGATAAAAAGCGGAACGGTCGATGCGGTTATCGTTGCCGTTCCTCACTACGATCATGCGAAATTCGCCATCACCTGTCTTGAAAACGGCGTTCACGTTATGGTCGAAAAGCCCGCAGGAGTTTACACAAAGCAGGCAAGAGAAATGAATGAGGTTGCAGAAAAGCATCCCGAGGTCATTTTCGGTATGATGTTCAATCAGAGAACGAACTGCCTGTACCGCAAACTTCGTGAGCTTGTTCAAAGCGGTGAGTACGGAAGGATTCGCCGTACAAACTGGATAATAACGAACTGGTATCGCCCTCAGGCATACTACAATTCGGGCGGATGGCGTGCGACCTGGTCGGGCGAGGGCGGAGGCGTTCTCCTTAATCAGTGTCCTCATCAGCTTGACCTTTGGCAGTGGATCTGCGGCATGCCCGTCAAGGTGCAGGCACATCTCCATTTCGGCAAGTGGCACGATATAGAGGTCGAGGACGATGTTACGACCTACGTTGAATATGAAAACGGCGCAACCGGTGTTTTCGTTACGACAACTGGTGACGGAAAAGGAACGAATCGCCTTGAGATCCAGATGGATAAGGCAAAATTTGTCGTTGAGGACGGCAAGCTCATTATGGACGAATACGAAATGAGCGAGCCTGAATTCTCTGCAACGAATACCGAGGTGTTCGGACACCTTGTCGGCAACGTCAAGGAGGTCGAAACAGACGGACTCAATCCCCAGCACGTAGGTGTTCTTAACGCTTGGGCTGATGCGATCCTTCGCGGAGGCAAGCTTGTTGCACACGGCAGCGAGGGTATAAACGGACTTATGCTTTCAAATGCGATGCATCTTTCCGCCTTCCTCGGCAAGGCCGTTGAGCTTCCTATCGACGAGGATCTTTACTACGAGGAGCTTATGAAGCGAGTAAAGACCTCACGCAAAAAGGACGGCGTAAAGGCTGTCTTTGCCGACACCGCAGGCACTTACGGCGGCAGCAAAGGCAAGAAATAATTAACGAGTATAAAAGCAAAAATAAAACCGCCCCGATAATTTCGGGGCGGTTTTTTGTTTAATCAAATATTCCTGTTGAAAGATAGCGCTCGCCGCTGTCGGGCAGAAGCACCACGACCGTTTTATCGGGGTTTTCGGCAGCAATCCTTGATGCGGCAAAGAGGGCAGCACCTGAGCTGATTCCCGATAGGATCCCCTCCTTGCGTGATAGCTCTCTTGCGGTGGCAAAGGCATCGTCCTCACTTACGGTAACAACCTCGTCACAGATCGAAGCGTCATAATTTTTCGGCACGAAGTTTGCGCCGATTCCCTGAAGCCCGTGAGGGCCTGATTTGCCCTCGGTTATAAGCGGAGAGGAGGACGGTTCGATTCCGACTATTTTAATGTCGGGATTTTTTTCTTTAAGATATTTTCCCGTGCCCGAAAGAGTGCCACCCGTGCCTATTCCGGCAACGAAAATATCAACTTTGCCGTCAGTATCCTCCCAAATTTCGGGGCCTGTCGTTTTATAATGCGCATCGGGGTTTGAGGGATTGTCGAACTGACCTGCTATGAAGGAATTTTCATGCTCTGCCGCTATGCGCTCCGCCTCCGCAATTGCGCCTGCCATGCCGAGCTTGCCGTCGGTTAAAACGATTTCTGCGCCGTAAGCGGCAAGCAGCCTTCTGCGCTCGACGCTCATAGTATCGGGCATAGTTAGAATCACCTTATAGCCCTTCGATGCGCCGACTGCGGCAAGGCCTATTCCCGTGTTTCCGCTTGTCGGCTCTATTATGACCGAGCCGCTTTTGAGTATGCCTCTTTTCTCCGCATCCCCGATCATCTCGGCAGCAACTCTATCCTTTGCGCTTCCTGCGGGATTGAAGGATTCGAGCTTCGCTATGAGATTTCCTTGACTAAAAAATCTTGATAGCTTAACAAGCGGCGTTTTGCCGACCGTATCTGCTATGCTTTCGTGTATTTTCATATTATTCTCCGTAAAATTCTTCGGCAAATCTTACTGCGCCCATTGCATCGGGCGAGTATTTATCAGCGCCGATCATCTTAGCATATTCCCCGTTAAGCACCGCGCCTCCGACCATTACCTTGATTTCCGAATCGTATGAGTGAAGAAGCGAAACGGTTTCTTCCATACTCGGAACGGTCGTTGTCATAAGTGCGCTCAGGCCTACGAGCCTGCAGCCTGTATTTTTTACCGCTTCAAGGACTGCTTCGGGAGAAACGTCACGTCCGAGGTCATACACCTTGAAGCCGTAGCTTTCGAGAAGCACCTTGACGATATTCTTGCCTATATCGTGAATATCGCCCTTGACGGTAGCCAAGATCACGGCTCGACGGCTGTTCTCGGAGGAGCTCGGCATCAGGCGTTTCAGCTCCGATATTGCTCCGCTTGCCGCATCTGCACTCATGAGAAGCTGGGGCAGATACGCCTTCTTTTCTTCAAACTGCGCTCCGATCTCGTTCAGGGCAGGTATGATCTCACGGTTTATTACGCCGAGGGGATCGGAGGTGATCTTCGATGCAAGCTCGGTCGCCTCCTTTGCCATTCCCTTCAGTATGCAATAGGAAAGAGTCAGGTCGGCTTGGGGCTTGGCTTCTGATTCAACCTTCGTTTTATCTGCGTAGGAAATGTAGTCGATACAACCGTTATCAAGACCGTTCAGCACCCTGAAGGAGTAATAGGTATTGAGCATAGCCGCAGAGAAGGGATTCATTATCGCACTTGAAAGCCCATTTTCAAGAGCAAGGGCAAAGAACGATGAATTTATCCTGTCACGCTCGGGAAGTCCGAAGGAAATATTCGATACGCCGAGGACTGTACGGAAGCCGAGTGCGGTAATTTTTCTTACCGCATCGAGAGTAACTCTTGCGCTATCCTTATCGGCAGAAACCGAAAGAGCAAGAGGATCGACGATTATATCCTTTTTATCGATGCCGTATTTTTCTGCTTCGGCGGCAATTTTCAGCGCAATTTCCGCCCTGCCGTCAGCACTGCCCGGTATGCCGTTTTCGTCCATTGTGAGAGCAACGACAGTGCCGCCGTACTTTTTGACGAGGGGGAAAACAGCATCCATTTTCGCCCTTTCGCCGTTTACCGAATTTACAAGCGGCTTGCCGTTATATATTCGCATTGCACGGCAAAGCACATTCGGATCGGAGGAATCAAGCTGGAGGGGAAGCGCAGTTACGCTTTGAAGCTCCTTTACTGCCCTTTCCATAATTTCCGCTTCGTCAATATCGGGAAGCCCTACGTTTACGTCAAGAATATGTGCGCCCGCCTCCTCTTCCCTGCTTGCTTCAAGAAGCAGGTAACCGATATCGCCCTCACGAAGCGCCGCCTTTAATTTCGGCTTGCCCGTGGGATTTATTCTTTCACCGATAAGAATCGGATCATTTCCTACCGTTACCGTCCTTGCATAAGAGGAAACGACGGTTGTGCCTTTCTTTTTCGGATAGACAAAGGAAACGTCCTTTACCGCCTTCACCGCCTCCGCAATATGCTCGGGAGTCGTTCCGCAGCAGCCACCGAGAAGTGTTACGCCCATTTCCGCCATTTGGCGAATATACTTTGCGAACTCGGCAGGTGAAGTAGAATATACAGTCTTACCGTCTACAACCGAAGGCAGTCCTGCATTGGGATTCATAGCTATCGGGGTGGAGGAATATGAAAGAAACCTTTCGGCTATCGGAAGCATCATATCAGGGCCGAACGAGCAGTTTGCGCCGAGCGCATCAACACGAAGCCCCTCAAGAAGGGCGCACATCGTTTCGGCATCTGCGCCCGTCATTACCTTTCCGTCCTCACCGTAGGCGTTCGTTACGACTATCGGCAGGTCAGTCGTCTCCCTTGCGGCAATTACCGCCGCCTTGGTTTCGTAGCTGTCGGACATCGTTTCAATGAGAATAAGGTCACACCCACCCTCCTTTGCCAATTTCAGGCAGGAGGAGAAAGCCTTTACCGCATCCTCAAACGGCAAATCTCCGAGCGGCTCAAGCAGCCGTCCGAGAGGCCCAAGGTCGTAGGCAAGATAAGCATCGGGATAATCGTTAAGCGCCTCACGGGCGCAGGAAAGCGATGCCGAGATCAGCTCGGCATAGTTATCGTATTTAAGCGGATTGATACCGAAGGTGTTTGCCTTTATTATGTTTGCCCCCGCCTTAAGATAGGCAGAATGGAGAGCAACTATTTTGCTTCGGTTCGTTATACTCCAGGTTTCGGGAGCTTCACCCGGCGCAAGGCAGAGCGATTGCAGGACGGTGCCTGTGCCGCCGTCGAAAAAGAGTATTTTGCTTTTCAGGTCGTTTTTAAAAATTTTCATTATTTTATTCCGGCTATTGCTGTAATTGATTTTGTCGGTGTCATAAGAAGCGACGGGGACAGAGTGATGCCTGCGGCTTTTTCGGCATCGAGAAAGGAAAGAAGCGGTCTTTGAAGCTCAAGCGGCAAATCGCCGTAGCCCGGGCTTACTCGGTTTGTATGGCTTTTCCCATCAAATATAACCGTTTCCGCCTCGTCACAAGCCGCCTCCGCCAAGGCAGATGCAATCGCATCGGCAACGAACGCCTCGGACGGATTTAATTTGCCGAGCTTGATAAGCAGTCTGTCCACACCGCTTCCGAGCGTGACGGCAAATACCGCCGCCCTCTTGCATCCCTCAAGATTTTTTGAAAGCATAAAGGAGTTTATTTCCCCGAATCCGAGGTCGATGCCGTTTTCGCCATGCCGAATGTCGCAAATTCTGCTGACATAGCGCACGGAAGCTTGCTTATCAAGCTCCTCTTTGCATTTCGGGATCAATATAACGCTCTCGGTAGGACAGCCGAGCCGAGCGCGAAGCTCGGTTTCGCTTATTTTCGGAGCTGCGAGCTTTCCATAGGTTGTCATTTTATGATCTCGCTTACGTTTTTCTGAATTGCAGAAGCAATGTCCGGCTTATTCATTGAGTAGACGTGGACGGCGTTTACGCCGTTTGCGTAAAGATCGATGATCTGCTCCGTCGCAAAAGCAATACCTGCCTGACGCATTGCAGATGGATTGTCGCCGTAACGGTCAACGATCCGCAGGAATCTCTGCGGAAGGGCGTTTTTTGAAATCGAGCAAATTCTCTTGATCTGACTTGCGCTTGTAACGGGCATAATTCCCGCCACAACAGGCACGTCAACTCCCGCACGAAGCAGGCGATACATGAAATTATAGAGAATGTTGTTATCAAAAAACATCTGTGTCGTCAGGTACTCACAGCCGTTTTCGACCTTTCTTTTAAGACCTTCAATATCCGCCGAGCTATTCTCGCTTTCGGGATGACATTCGGGATAGCATGCGCCGCCGATGCAAAAGGAGCCGAAGGCCTTTATTTCAGAAACGAGATCGGATGCGTATTTATACGTCAGCGCGTTGGGGGTGATTCCCTCAGGTAGGTCACCTCTGAGAGCAAGAATATTCTCAATTCCTCGGGAGCGCAGATCGGTAAGCTTTTGGGTGATGCTTTCCCTCGTTGCGTTAACGCAGGTCAAATGCGCAACGGGAGTCACGCCGAGGCAATTGATTTTCTCTGCGATCTCCGCAGTATATGAGGCTGTCGTTCCGCCTGCACCGTAGGTTACGCTTATGTATGACGGGGAAAGAGAGGCAATCTCGGATGCTGCCGACATTACGGAATTAAAATTCTCCGTCGTTTTTGGTGGGAAGACCTCAAAGGAAAGGCTCGGCTTCGAGCCTTTTATTATATCTGTTACCTTCATTAAATAGCACCCCATTTTAGTAAGATAAAGTTATTATATCACGATTCTTTATCAAATACAATAGAATAGAGAAAAAATAGCGCTTTGTCACTTTGCCGCAATATTCATATACTGCCCTTGAGGAGAGATGCTCCTCGTTAGAATGAAAACACAGGAGGAACAAAATGGCAATCTTTTTTAACCAGGCGACTCTGACCTACTCGGGTGGAACGGTAGCCTCGAATATCGTTTCGGGCGAGCTGCTCGAGGCGATAAATGCGACCAAGACGGCAACGACCGATACCTACCGTGAGGGGGACGGTATAACCTACGTCATAGGACTGACGAATCTTTCCGATGCGCCGTCGCCGGCATTAACCGTGACCGACGATCTCGGCGCCTACGAGTTCGGAACGAACACCGTATTTCCGCTCGCATACCGTGAAGGCTCGGCTCAGCTTTTCGTTAACGGCGTTCCGAGCGGCCCCGTCACCGTGGCGTCAACTCAGCCCCTTGTCGTAACGGGAATTACCGTTCCCGCAGGCGGCAATGCCGTTCTCGTCTATACGGCGGATGCAACGAGCTTTGCCCCTCCGAGCGTTGACGGCACGATAGTAAATACCGCAACGGTGAGCGGCGCAGGCATTTCCACTCCGATAAGCGTAAGTGAAACGGTTACAGCCGAGAGCGGCCCGCTTCTTTCGGTAATCAAGGAGATATCTCCCGATGCCGTTACCGCAAACGCACCTCTGACCTACACCGTAACAGTTACCAACAGCGGTAACGGTGCAGCAGAGACAACCGATAATATCAGCGTAAGCGACGTATTCGATCCTGTCCTCAATATCACGTCCGTTACCTTAAACGGCGTAGCTCTCACAGAGGGCGTGGATTACACCTATAACGAAAGCACTGGCGAATTTGCAACCGTGCCCGGTCGAATCACCGTTGATGCGGCGACCTTCACTGTCGATCCCGCAACCGGCGCCTATACCACAGATCCCGGAGAAGCAGTTCTCATTATCACGGGAACAGTTCAGTAAAAGAAAAGCTCCGAGAGCGATGCTCTCGGAGCTTACTTATTTATAAGGTTTCTTGCAGGAAGTCGAAGAGCCGTTGCCACGGCTCGACCATAAAGAATGCAATGACCGCAGCGGCAAAAGATTGCAGCCACCATATATATTTATTGTATCCCAATTTGTCGGATACGTTGTAATTAAATATCACAGTAAAAATAAGTGCAGCTGTGCAAAGAATACCGAGAATGAATGAAAACCAATACAAATTCGGAAAAAAGCCTCCCATTGCGGTGCCGGTAATCGATCCCAGACACTTGAACAGACATTCCGTCCCAAGACTCAGTAACAATGCGTATGCAACGGCAAAAAGCAGAGAGAATAAAAATGTGTGTTTTTTCATTTTTTCACCGTCCTTCCAGATTTTATTATATCTCAAAACTCCTTAATAGTCAACTATAATAAAACGCTTTTCGCTGGTGAAAAGCTACCTTACTTATTACTCGCCAAAAATCCCGTTCACGAAAGCGTGCAGGACTTTTTTGGAGGCTCCATAACTCGCCGGTCGCATAGTCGTCTGCCTTCGCCTCGATACGCTCGGCTTGGCATACTCCTTGCTTTGCGGTGTAAAGCGTTGCGAAAACGATAATCAATCGTTTTCGCTTAGCTTTCAAATTTGAACTGCCGCGCTTTCGCGCTGCAGTTCAAACCTATCGGTATCATCTCCAAAACAAAAGAGCACCCAATTGGGTGCTCTTTTGTTTTGGAGGCGACATCCAGATTTGAACTGGAGAATAACGGTTTTGCAGACCGTGGCCTTACCACTTGGCTATGTCGCCGTTTTCGGAACATGGGTATTATATCACGGAGCGACCGTTTTGTCAATGGATTTTGAGAAATTATTTTTATTGGGGTAATAACATTATATGTAAAAACAAAAAGATGTTTAACAAATGAATGAAAACCTCATCCGTCGCCCCGACGGATCTCATCACCGAAGGTGATTTCATCATCGAAGATGATTTATTCCGACCGAAGGGCGGATATCATTGAAAAAAGCAAGTCTTTCGACTTGCTTTTTTCTGCGAAAGAGTAACCAAACGGAGCAGAACCAAGGTAAAAGTAAGTAAAAGTATTCTACTTTCGTTTTGCCTTGATTAAATAGGCATCGCCTACGGCGATATGATGTTATGCTCCGCATAATGATGTTGCTCGTTTCACTCGCAATGATGCGATGTTTGCCGCAAAACATTAGGCGAAGCCGACATCATTAGCGTCAGCGGCATCATTAGTGAAACGACATCATTTGTCGAAGGCAAACATCATTCAAAAAAGCCTAATTTGTCAAGTAGACAAATTAGGCTTTTTTGTTGGAGCGGATTACGGGGCTCGAACCCGCCACCTCCACCTTGGCAAGGTGGCGCTCTACCAAATGAGCTAAATCCGCATACCGTATGTACCGCGTGGCTGCGATACACACTTATTCTTTTTTGGTGCCTCGAGTCGGAATTGAACCAACGACACGTAGATTTTCAGTCTACTGCTCTACCAACTGAGCTATCGAGGCATATTCGGCAACTCAATAAGCTTGGCAGAATGCCGAAAATAAAAGTGGCGACCCGAAGGGGACTCGAACCCCTGACCTCTAGCGTGACAGGCTAGCGTTCTAACCAACTGAACTACCGGGCCGTGATGGTGGGAACAATAGGGCTCGAACCTATGACCCTCTGCTTGTAAGGCAGATGCTCTCCCAGCTGAGCTATGCTCCCATGTTTGCGCGGGCACTTGCCTCGCGACTTTGATATTATATCACAACGATTTTCCTTTGTCAACACCTTTTTTTAATTTTTTTAAAAAAGTTTTTTTGCGCTCTTGACACGCTCTCTTTGATGCTTTATAATACTGTTATCATTTAAATGAAAGGCATGTGATACTATGTTCCAAACCAGAGTAATGTCGATCCAAGACATTTCCTGCTTCGGAAAATGCTCGCTCACGGTTGCGCTTCCGATAATGTCGGCAATGGGCGCCGAGACCTGTATTGTTCCGACGGCAATTCTTTCTACACACACAGGTGGCTTTACCGGCTTCACCTACCGCGATCTTACAGAGGACATTCCGAAGATCGCAAGACATTGGGAGAGCATTGGACTTAAATTCAACGCGATATCGACTGGCTATCTCGGCTCGTTCGAGCAGATCGCAATAGTAAAGGATATATTCGAAAAATTCGGTGACGGAGCTATCAAGTTCGTTGATCCCGTAATGGCTGACAACGGCAAGCTCTACACAGGCTTCACCCCTGAGTTTGCAAAAGAGATGGCAGGTCTCTGCGCACAGGCAGACATAATCGTACCGAATATGACCGAGGCATGCTTCATGCTCGGAATGGAATACAAGGAAGGCCCTTATTCCGAGGAATACATAAAGGACATTCTTAAAAAGCTTTCCGATCTCGGCGCAAACGTTGCGGCGATGACGGGTGTCGTGCTCGACAGCGCGCCGGATAGACAGGGCGTTATCGCATACGACAAGAGCAAGGACGAATTCTGCTCCTACTATAACGAAAACCTTCCCGTAAAGTTCCACGGAACGGGCGACGTTTTCGCTTCAACCATGTGCGGCGCGCTCGCACTCGGACGCTCGCTTGAATATTCTATCCGCGTTGCGGTCGATTATACCGTAGAGTGCATAAAGAAGTCGATAGGCGACGACGAACACAAGTACGGAGTTCGTTTTGAAGAATGTATCGGCTATCTTACCGAATATCTTAAAGGAGAATAAAAATGGGCTTTCTGACAGGCAAAACCGCAATAATCACAGGCGGCGGCTACTCTGTTCTTTCTGACGGAAGATGCGGCTCTATCGGCTACGGCATCGCAACCGCATACGCAAAAGAAGGGGCAAATCTCGTTATCACAGGAAGAAATATCCCGAAGCTTGAAAAGGCAAAGGAAGAGCTTGAAAAGCTCTACGGAATAAAGGTTCTCGCTCTTTCGGGCGATATTTCTGCAGGAAACGACAACAAGGCGACCGCACAGGCAGTCGTCGATGCGGCTATCAAGGAATTCGGCAGAATCGACGTGCTTATCAACAATGCGCAGGCGTCGGCATCGGGCGTTACTATCCAGGATCACACGACCGAGCAGTTCGACCTTGCAATTTATTCAGGCCTTTACGCCGCATTCTACTATATGCAGGCGTGCTACCCCTATCTTAAGGAAACCAAGGGAAGCATAATCAACTTTGCATCGGGCGCAGGACTTTTCGGTAACTACGGCCAGTGCGCTTATGCAGCTGCAAAGGAAGGCATCAGAGGCCTTTCCCGTGTTGCGGCAACCGAATGGGCAAAGGACGGCATCAATACAAACGTCATCTGCCCCCTCGCTTGGACCGCACAGCTTGAAGGCTTCGAAAAAGCATATCCCGAGGCGTTCAAGGCAAACGTAAAGATGCCCCCCGCAGGACACTTCGGCGATCCCGAAACCGAGATCGGACGTGTCTGCGTTCAGCTCGCAAACCCCGACTTCAAGTATATGAACGGTGAAACGCTCACCCTCGAAGGCGGAATGGGACTTCGCCCTTAATAAAACAAAAGAAAAGGACGCCGAAAGGCGTCCTTTTTTACACCCTCTCCGCCCCTTCGGGGCACCTCTCCCGAAGGGCGAGGCAAGACGACGTTCGATCTATCTTTTTTAATAGAGAATGTACAGAGCGTGGGAGCACCGGACAGTCGAGGACGCCTGTCCCTACAATTAAACGTCACAAAGCTTACTTAAAACGAAAGGGGTTTCACGTGTGCAGAATTTTGCATGGCAAAATTCAAACGGTTTGCCCCTTGGCGCACTTTCTTTTGGGTAGGTTTGCGAAGCAAAACTACTCGTTCATTTGTGCGAGCAAAGAAAAGTGGTAAAATGCGAACAAGCAAGAAAAGTGAATATTGACTACAATATCCCAATATGCTAAAATATTCTTACCCCCCGAAAAGGAGCAAAGTATGAACTATTCCGAAAAATTAAAGCATCACTACCGCCCTAAAAAAGGCTGGGTAAACGATCCGAACGGGCTTGTATATTTTAACGGTTATTACCACATTTTCTACCAGCACGCACCCGACTTTGAAAAGCCCTGGCAGCAGCCCATGCACTGGGGACACGCGCGAACGAAGGATTTTATAACCTACGAGGAGCTTCCCGTTGCGCTTTATCCCGATAAGGATTACGATAAGGACGGCTGTTGGTCGGGAACGGCTATCGTCAAGGACGGCGTTCTTTATCTTTTCTACGCAGCAATTAAAAGGGGCGAGGGCGAAACCGAATCGACGATGTGCGTCGCATATTCAACCGACGGAGTCAATTTCGTCAAATACGAAAACAATCCCGTAATAAAGCACTATCCGTCCGACGGCGGCCCCGCCTTTCGGGATCCTGCGGTCGCTTATATCAACGGAAAATATTACTGCGTAATGGCGTCGGGAAACCCCGAAACGAAAACGGGACGCCTGCTTCTGTATAGGAGCGACGACCTTTATAATTGGGATTATCTCGGAATTATGGCAGAGTGGGAAAACTGCCGATACTGCGAATGTCCGTCGCTTACCGAAGCCGAAAACGGCTTATATCTCCTTTCGGCATCGGTCTGTCCGCTTGAAAGCCGTCACTATTTCAAAATAATGTACGGCAGATTCGATGACGGAAAATTCGAGGTCAAATATTCCTCTGAGGTAGATAAAGGCCCCGACCAATATGCCGGACAGATATTCCGCGACCACAAGGGCAGAAATATCCTCATCTCATGGGCGCCCGGCTGGGCATACGGTGGCTATGCAGAAAAGGACGTTGGCTGTATGTCGGTGCCGAGAGAGGTCAAGCTCGAAAACGGCAGGATAAGTGCCTATCCCGTAGAGGAGATAAGGCATCTTCTGACCGACACCGACTCCTCGGTGAAAATGGTCGATGGCGGTTTTACCATTGAGCGTCAAGGTCGCAATCCCGTCATTTACGAGGGAGAAATAAACGATATTAAAATTCTCCGTGACGGATACCTGACCGAGGTCTACGTAAACGGCGGAGAGGAAGTATATACGGCTCTCTTGTAACAACATTTGTTTCATAAACGCTTCAAACCGTTCACTCATTTATCGAAATTTCACAATGTCATCGTAGGGGGCGACGTCCTCGACGCCCCGCATTAAAAGCAATGTATCTTTTTTGTATAATTATAAACATTTATGCAACAGTGAGAAACGGTCTTAAGATTTCAAACGTTGCAACGGGGCGTCGAGGACGTCGCCCCCTACAACTAAGTCACAAAAATACCTTAAATATCTAAAATTTTCCAGTGCAATCATTTAATACGAGGTACACCATGATAACGATCAAAAACGAACTTCTATCCTGCAATATTAACGAGCTCGGTGCCGAGATAAAGAGCCTGAAAAAGGGCGACACCGAATACATCTGGTGCGGCGATCCTAAATTCTGGGGAAAAACTGCGCCCGTGCTTTTCCCCTGCATCGGCTCAACGAAGGATAACTACTATGTTCTGAACGGAAAGACCTACAATATGCGCAAGCACGGCTTCCTCATAGGCAGCGAATTTACCGTTGAAGAAAAGACCGATTCCTCCGTCACTCTGCTCTATACTCACAACGATAATACGCTCGCCGTGTATCCTTATCAGTTTGAGTTCCGTGC
The DNA here is from genome assembly GCA_045593985.1 of Eubacteriales bacterium. Taxonomy (GTDB): domain Bacteria; phylum Bacillota; class Clostridia; order Oscillospirales; family CAG-272; genus Colimorpha_A. The sequence goes on along the minus strand of JAZNXR010000002.1, from coordinate 44,343 downwards.
AGTTTTTACGCTTCTCGGAAGCTCGCTCAAGGTCGAGTACAGAGTAAATAATCTGACGAATGACACAATGTACTTCTCCGTCGGTGCGCACGAAGCGTATGCAACTCCCGGCGGCGTTGAGGAATATGACATCATTTTCCCGAACAAGGAGGATCTCGATGCGATACTTCTTGAAGGCCCTCTCGTTATCGACGAAACAAAGACGTTTGCAAAGAACGTCGACTGCTTCTCGATATACGAAAAGTATTTTGAGCTCGACACGCTTATTTTCAGAAAGCTGAAGTCGAAAGAAGTCGTTCTCCGCAACCGCATAACCGATAGATCAGTCAAGGTCGAATATCCCGACTGCGACTATCTCGCATTCTGGCACGAGCCCGGTGCGGAATTCCTCTGCATTGAGCCTTGGACGTCGCTGACCGACCACGCTCATGCCGACCATCACGATATAAGGAAGAAGGAAGGCATTATCACCCTTCAGCCAATGGGCGTTTATACGAACACTCATACCATAACGGTATAATTTTGACTGCCGAATCTATCGGCTCATCAAATTCTTCTTGACAAATTCCCGCTTCAAGTATATAATCAAATATGAAAGAAATGTGCGTCGGACTTGCAAAAAATCCGACGTGCCTTTTCTTGCATTTTTCGGCCGCTTTTTGAGCAAAAAACGAATAAATAATAATATGAATCCTGCATAAAGGAAGTATAGACGTCATGAAAAACAATCTTCTTGAAAAAATAAAAACCTCCCTTCCCTCCTTTTCGAAGGGACAAAAGGCAATAGGAAATTTCATTCTCAATAACTACGACAAAGCGGCGTTTATGACGGCGTCACGTCTTGGCGAGGTAACGAACGTCAGCGAATCGACCGTTGTCCGTTTCGCAACCGCACTCGGTTACGACGGCTACCCCGAGCTTCAGCTCGCTCTCCAGGAGCTTATCCGCATCCGACTCACCTCCGTCCAGCGAATGGAGGTAACGAACGACCGTATCGGTGAGGGCGACGTTCTTGAAAGCGTGCTCAACTCCGACATGGCGAAGATAAGAAGCACCCTCGAAACCGTCAGCCGATCCGACTTTGCGGCGGCATCGGAGGCAATCGTTAATGCAAAGCGCATCTATATAATCGGTATGCGCTCAAGCTCCTCCCTTGCAAGCTTCCTTGCCTTCAACTTCCGATTCATGTTTGATAACGTAACCCTCGTGCAAACAACGAGCGGAAGCGAAATTTTTGAGCAGCTTCTTCGAGTTTCTACGGGCGATGTAGTTATCGCAATAAGCTTCCCTCGCTATTCAAAGCGAATCATAAATGCAGTGGAATTTGCACATTTGCAGGGCGCGCACATCGTTGCGCTCACCGACTCTGCTCTTTCTCCGATCGCAACTCACGCCGACAGCACGCTTTATGCGAAAAGCGACATGGCGTCCTTCGTTGACTCTCTCGTTGCTCCCCTCAGCATCATAAATGCGCTGATAGTCGATATAGCAAGAAAGAAGAAGGTCGAGCTTCAAAACGTCTTCTCTCGCCTTGAAACGATCTGGGACGAGTATGACGTTTACGACAAGGACAGCCACATATAATGAAGAAGATCGCAGTAATCGGCGGCGGCGCCGCAGGCATGATGGCGGCGGCACGTGCCATTGCAAACGGATGCGACGTCACGCTCTACGAAAGAAACGACCGCCTCGGCAGAAAGCTCGCAATAACGGGCAAGGGCAGATGCAACGTGACGAACAACTGCACCCGAGACGAATTTTTCGGTAACGTACCGACAAATCCTCGCTTCCTCTACTCGTCATACAGCAATTTTTCTGCGCAGGATACGATGGAATTCTTCGAGAATCTCGGCGTGCCGCTCAAAACCGAGCGCGGAAACCGAGTTTTCCCGATTTCCGACCGAGCTTTTGATATCGTTGATGCTCTCGCTGGCCTCGTAAAAAAGAACGTAGTTCACGCGCGTGTAAGCGGAATTGAGGTTGAAAACGATACAGTCATCGGCGTTAAGGTAAACGGCAAAACGGTTTCCTACGATGCCGTTATCGTCTGTACCGGCGGCGTGTCATACCAAAAGACCGGCTCTGACGGTGACGGAATACGCTTTGCAAGGTCGCTCGGACTTGAAACAGTCCCCTGCCGTCCGTCACTCGTTCCGATTGAGTCGCCCGACCGTATTTGCCCCGATATGCAAGGTCTATCACTCAAAAACGTCGCTATCAAGGCGGAGAACGAGGAGGGCAAAACGGTTTACGAGGACTTCGGCGAGATGATGTTCACGCATTTCGGTGTGACCGGGCCTATGATACTCTCGCTCTCGTCAATGATCCCCGACCTCGGAGAAAAGAAATATACTCTATATATAGATATGAAGCCGGCTCTCGACGAAAGGGAGCTTGATCAGCGGCTCCTATCCGACTTCGGCAAAAATCTCAACCGCGACTTTATAAATTCGCTCTCTGCACTTTTACCTTCCCGAATGATTCCGGTATTCGTCAGAATGTCGGGCATTTCCCCTGACCGAAAGGTAAATTCGATAACAAAAGAGGAACGAAAGTCGCTCGTAACGCTCCTGAAGCGCTTCCCTGTCCGTTTAAGCGGCTTCCGTCCGATAAACGAAGCGATAATCACGAAGGGCGGCGTATCGGTCAAGGAGCTTAACCCGAAAACGCTCGAAAGCAAAAAAATAAGCGGTCTCTTCTTTGCGGGCGAGGTCATCGACGTCGATGCATACACGGGCGGCTTCAACCTCCAGATTGCATTCTGCACCGCAGTCACCGCCGCGGACAGCGCATCGTGGTAAAAACGTGAAATATATCGCATTTACCCTACCGTAATTTCGGCAAAAAAAACGAATATTTTTCACTTTACAAATAGAAATAAGGATAGTATAATTAATACATAAGTTTAAAAATCAAGGGAGATTGGTTTTATGAAAAAGATTTACACAGGTAAGACAAAGGACGTATTTGCTCTTGAAAATGGGAACGTGCTTCTTAAGTTCAAGGACGACTGCACCGGCAAAGACGGCGTTTTTGATCCCGGCGAAAACTCGGTAGGACTCACCATCGAGGGAATCGGCCGCGCGAACCTCGAAACCTCCGTTTACTACTTCGAGCTTTGCAAGAAGGCGGGTATCAAGACTCACTACATCTCTGCAAACCTTGACGACGCAACGATGGAGGTTCTTCCCGCAGAAAACTTCGGTAAGGCGCAGGGCGGTAACGGACTTGAGGTTATCTGCCGTCTCGTTGCAACCGGCTCCTTCATCCGCCGCTACGGCGAATATATCAAGAACGGAACCCGTCTTGACGGCGGTTACGTTGAATGCACCTTCAAGAACGATGAAAAGGGCGATCCGCTTGTAACGGGCGAAGGTCTCGTTGCTCTCGGCGTTATGACCGAGGAAATGTTCGCTTCTCTTAAGGCGCAGACTCTTGCAATCACCAAGATCGTTGCAGACGACCTTAAGACCATCGGTCTTGACCTCTGGGACATCAAGTTCGAGTTCGGCTACACCAAGGACGGCGAGGTCGTTCTTATCGACGAAATCGCATCGGGTAACATGCGCGTTTACGAGGGCGACAAGATCGTTGAGCCCGTAGAGCTTACAAAGAAGATCCTTAACAGATAATAAAGAAAAGGGGTGCTTTCGAGCACCTCTTTTTGGAGATCATGTTGCATTCAAAGCTTCGCCACGTTTTCTTGCCTTCCCCTCAGGGGAAGGTGTCTGCGACGCAGGAGCAGACGGATGAGGTGTTCCGAAGGTGAAGCAACTAATTTGCCATAATCGTATTTTTAAAGTTTGATCCACCTCATCCGACCTCGGCGCGGCTTCGCCTTGCTCGGCCACCTTCCCCTCAGGGGAAGGCAAGACGGCGTTGCCGCAAATTCTCAATATCCCAAAACGGAGAAATCTATGACAAAATTTCTTTTGATCCGCCACGGACAGAGTGAGGCGAACCTTAACGGGGTATTCGCAGGTCATTTCGATGCGCCGCTGACAGATCTCGGAATCCGCCAGGCAAATGCGACCGCGGAATATATAAAGAATAATTACAAGGTCGATAAGGTTTACGCCTCCGATCTTATGCGAGCCTTTTCAACGGGAAAGGCGCTTTCGGATGCCCTCGGACTTGATATAACACCGACCGAGATGCTTCGCGAAATATTCGCAGGCGATTGGGAAGGAAGAAAATTTGTCGACATCAAGGAAAAATATCCCGAGCTTTTTGAAAATTGGTTTGGAGATTCGGGAAATATCCGATGTCCGAACGGCGAAAGCGTCAAGGAGCTTGGCGAAAGAATTTGTTCCTGCCTCAAGAAAATAGCAGATGAAAACTGCGGAAAAACGGTTGCGATAGCAACACACGCCACCCCGATTCGAGCCCTCCAGGCGATAGTAAACTACGTCAGCGTTGAGAAGATCAAAAACGTGCCGTGGGTGTCAAACGCCTCGGTTACCGTTGTCACCTACGATAACGGCAAATGGACCTTCACCGAGGTAAGCTACGATAAGCACCTCGAGGGAATTTTAACAACGCTGCCGAAGTATATTTGATTCGCGACACAAAATGACCGCACGATGTGTTGCGGGACAGTCAGCTATCAACAACAAGTAATTGCCGACTATATAAAACAATTTATCCCCGCTGAAAAATCAGCGGGGATCTTCTTATTTATTGACAAATAAATACAATTTGGTTTTGTCATCTTCCTCTTGATCATAAATATTCAAAAAAACATTTTCGGCATTTGCAGTTTCCGCAATTTCACGGTAAAATTTCTCGTAAACGCCTGCTTTTGCGGGGTCTGTTTTTGTCGATATGAAAAAATAAACGTTTTTTGCGGATTCAATATTAGTTATTTGTTTTTTGAGATTTCCGAATGCAACACTGATGTCATCATCTTCCGAAACGAAAAATTCAGTAGTACCGCTGTTTACGGCATTTTTAAAATCATCCTCGTAAGTAAAGCCGCAAAATCCAATTTCATTCATCATTTGTGAAACACAGACGGCAAACGCTCCTAAATCCTCTTTTTTAATAATGAAATTCACAATAATTCCCCCTACCAAGATTTTTATGCTTCAATTATAATTCATCTTATGCACCAAATCAAGTACATATTTACCCATCTTTAGTATACCGAGGCAAGCAAGCAACCTCATAAAGCTAAAAAACAGGCAGTCACTCTGTGTCTGCCCGTTTTTCATATCAGTTAAACTCGGTTTCGTCGGCAGTTTCGTCAACGGGAATATCGTGACGGAACTCGTCCTCCTCGCAGATGTCGTTCATTGCGTCGAGGATAAGCTCGCTTTCGTATCTTTCCTTTGCCTTTTCAGCGACGAGGAAGCCGCCTGCAACGGCGGAAATTATACCGAGCACCATAAAGGGGCTTGCCGTATTCTTCTTGTCCTTGAACAGATATGCGATAACGAGGAAGAAGCAGGAAATTGACTGCACGATAAGCATAAGCCCGAGGTAAAATCTTGTCTGTTTAAGCATAATTATTTCTCCTTTTAGCTTTCTTTCAAGCTTGTCATTTTGAGGTATGCGTTTATAAATCCGTCGATGTTTCCATCCATAACGGAGTTAATGTCGGTAATTTCAAAGCCGGTACGGGTGTCCTTTGCAAGAGTATATGGCATAAATACGTAGGAGCGTATCTGCGAGCCCCACTCGATATCGGTCTTGACGCCCTTGATATCGTCGATCTTCTGAAGATTCTCTCTCTGCTTTATCTCCATCAGCTTACTCTTAAGCATACGCATAGCGTATTCCTTGTTCTGAAGCTGGCTGCGCTGTGTCTGACAGCCGACCACGATTCCCGTGGGCTTATGAAGAATTCTGATTGCAGAGTCGGTCTTGTTGATATGCTGACCGCCGGCGCCCGATGAACGGTGAGCAGTTATTTCAAGATCCTCCTCGCGAATTTCGATATTGTCGTTCATATCGTCAAATTCGGGCATTACCTCAACCGAAGCAAAGGAGGTCTGGCGGCGTCCCGACGCATCGAAGGGAGAAACACGCACAAGGCGGTGAACGCCGTTTTCGCTTTTTAAGAAGCCGTAGGCGTTAGGGCCCTCGATCGAGATGACTGCGCTCTTGATTCCCGCCGCATCGCCGTCAAGCCAATCCATAAGCTTAACGGTGTAGCCGTGGCTTTCGCCCCAGCGTGTATACATGCGGTAGAGCATCTGCGCCCAGTCCTGCGCCTCCGTTCCGCCGGCTCCGGGGTGGAAGGAGAGGATCGCATTATTATGGTCGTACTCGCCCGTCAAAAGGGTTTCAAGACGCATCGTTTCCTCGGTTTCAAGAATCGCCTTGACCTCGGAAACGACCTCGTCAACGACGCTCTCGTCGTTTTCCTCTATACCCATATCAATAAGCACGAGTGTGTCTTCAAGCCGTGAACAAAGCTCGTCATAGCGCTCGATCGTCGTCTTTTTGTCCTTTATCTGCTGAAGCACCCTTCCCGAATCGTCTCTCGACCAGAAATCGGGAACGAGCGTCTTTGCCTCAAGCTCCTGAATTTGTCTATGCAGCTCCTCAATGCGGAGCGCGTTTTTTAGTTCCTCTATGGCGGGGCGTATGTTTGTCAACGTACGCTTAGCCTCGTCAAGCTGAATTATCAATTTTTCCTCCGAAAATACTATTCTCTTATTATTATAGCAGATTTTGGGAATTTGTAAACAGTTTTTTGTAAATTACAGTCGACAGAACACCCAAAAACGCCTTCGGTATGAAGAAAATGTAAATTTTCAAATATTAAACTTGAAAAGAATATATATAGAGCGTATAATTATATTAATGACAGTCAGGCTGCGCATGATCAAGGAGAAGGCAATGGACAAGCAGGATAAGAAAAAATTTAAAATAGGATTGCTGTTTGCGACAGCTGTAATTCTCATATTCGCCATTATTATGAATTTTCACAAGCTCGGCGGCTTGATCAGCACGCTCTACGCGCTTGTCTCCCCGCTTTTTGCAGGAATCGTTATGGCGCTTATAATCGGAACGCCAATGGCAAAATTCGAGCAGCTTTTTAATTTCATAAACAAAAAATCGAAGAGCAAAAGAAAGCTGCCGCAGAAGTTCATAACGACGGTATCGCTCATCCTCGCATACCTGCTTGCCATTGCCGCGCTCATGTTCGTTATCGGAACGCTCATTCCTGCCCTCATTGATACGGTAAGCGAGATTGCAAATGCCTTTGAGACTGCTTATCCGAAGATCCTTGCGCTCATGGAAAAGCACGATATTGAAACGAAGGATATAAAGCTTATTCTCGACAAGATCGACATTGATGCGATCATAAAATCGCTCACCGAAAACGCAGGAAGCATAGTCGATACGATCAAGACCTCGTTAAGCGGTCTTGTCAGCTTCTTTGCAAACCTGATAACCACGGTAATTTTCTCTATTTACATTCTGGCAAACAAGAAGCGCCTGAGACGTCAGAGCGACGACATAATCAACGCTTATTTCTCTGAAAAGTGGGCGCCCAAGATAAAATACTTAGTAAACCTCGTCGTCACGACATTCACAAAATTCTTCTCGGGACAATGCCTTGAGGCAATAATTCTCGGAACGATATTCTTTGTCGCAATGACGGTATTCGGCTTCCCCTATGCCCCGGTTATCAGCGTTGTAATCGGCGTTACGGCATTTATTCCCTACGTCGGAGCCTTTATCGGATGCTTCGTCGGCGTAATACTCATAATGATGACAAGCCCTATGAGAGCGCTGATATTCGTCGTTATGTTCCTTATCATTCAGCAGCTTGAAAACAACCTCATCTACCCCCGAGTTGTCGGCGGAAGCATTGGTCTGCCTGCAATGTGGACCTTCGCCGCACTTATTCTCGGAGGCGCTCTTTACGGCGTTGTCGGAATGCTTGTGTTTATCCCGACAGCATCGGTAATCTATACGTTAGTCAAAAACGACGTGTCCGCACGGCTGAAAGCAAAATCGGAAAAGAAGTCGCAAGAGGAAGATAGCGATTCCGAAGCGGAAGGCAGCTCCGACGAAACAGCTTAAGGATACGCAAAAAATAAGATAATCCATGCTTTTTGGAGAAAGAAATGAGATATTCAAAAAAGGAAATTTTCACAATTCCTAATCTGTTAAGCGTAATAAGAATACTTCTTATCCCTATATATGCGGTTCTTTATATGAAGGCACGGGAGATGAAGGACTATATCATAGCCGCCGCAGTCTTCGCCGCATCTGCGATAACCGATATGTTCGACGGAATTATAGCAAGAAAATTCAATATGCGCTCCCGCATCGGAATAATGCTCGATCCGTTTGCCGACAAGCTGACACAGGGATCCGTGATCCTCTGCCTGACGCTCCGCAATCTCGAGATCCTTCCCCTGCTTGTCCTTTTCATAATCAAAGAGGGATTTATGTTCGTAATGGCTTGCAGACTGCTTCACAACGGTAAAATGCTTGATGGCGCGCTCTTTGCGGGCAAAATATGCACCGCCGTGCTTTTTGTCAGTATGGTAACGCTTGTCATATTCAAGGATATATCGACGGCAGGCGTATACAGTATCGTAGCGCTTTGCTCGGTATTTATGATCATATCTCTTGTCAGCTATGCAAAATGCTTTTTCACAGCCTCGGAGCATATCAGAGATATAGACGAATAAGATTGCAACAAAAAAACAGCCCATTCGGGCTGTTTTTTTATTTTTCTTTTCACATATTGCTTTCAACGTAAGCAACAACGTCGCTTACCGTAATAAGATCCTCGATATCCTCATCGGGAACCGAGATTCCAAAGGTTTCCTCCATTGTCATAAGCATCTCAACAACGTCAAGCGAATCTGCACCGAGATCCTCCATGATCTTTGAGGTTTCGTCAATAATGTCGCTATCTATTTGAAGCTGTTCTGCTATAATCTCTACTACTCTGTCAAACATAAAATCAGCCTTTCGTTATAGTGTTCTTAAACTTTCCTTGAAGATTATACCATAATTTTCTGAAAAAGCAATACCAATCGTGATTTTTCGGCAATTAGCGAAAGACAGAAAATGCTTTAATAGAATTTATCATTTAGAAATCACAAAAAAATTCTTCAAAATGCCGCAAAAACACACCGATTATACTTGTTTTTAGTCTGAAAATGTTGTAGAATATTGTTAAAGTAACTGTATTGGAGAGAAAAAATGAGTTCCGCAGACAGAGCATTTATAAATACCTGCCGTGATATTCTTGAAAAAGGAACACTCGTAACAGACGAAAGAGTCCGTCCGAAATGGGATGACGGAACCCCCGCATATACGAAAAAGCTTTTCGGTGTCGTAAACCGTTACGATCTTCGTGAGGACTTCCCTCTCATAACCCTTCGTCCGATATCGCTTCGCTCTGCGGTCGACGAGATCCTTTGGATATGGCAGAAGAAGTCGAATAATATAAACGACCTCGGCTCTCACATCTGGGATGCCTGGGCTGATGAAAACGGCTCTATCGGCAAGGCATACGGCTATCAGATGGGCGTAAAGCATAAGTATAAAGAGGGCGAATTTGACATGGTCGACCGTGTTCTCTACGACCTCAAATATAACCCCTGCTCTCGCAGAATCATGACGAATCTCTACAATTTCGCAGATCTTCATGAGATGGCGCTTTATCCCTGCGCATACAGTATGACCTTCAACGTCACCGACGGCGTTTTGAACGCCATTCTGAACCAGCGCTCGCAGGATATGCTTGCGGCAAACGCCTGGAATGTGGCGCAGTATGCTGCACTTCTTATGATGTTTGCGCAGGTCAGCGGGCTAAAAGCAGGTGAGCTTGTTCACGTAATTGCCGATGCGCATATATATGACCGTCATATTCCGATCGTTGAGGAGCTTCTTTCCCGCACTCCCTATGATGCGCCGAAGGTAACGCTCGATCCCTCCGTCGATAACTTCTACGATTTCACTCCCGACTCCTTCAAGGTTGAAGATTATCAGCACGGCGAAAAGATCGGTCGCTTCCCCGTTGCACTTTGAGGATAGATATGAGCGAAACGATTTATACGATACCGGTAAACGAGGCGTTTGAAGCCTGCGCCGCCGATCATTCTCTCGGTTGCCCCTTCTGCCGCCTTTATAACATACTCGAGCAAAATGAGATCGATCTCATTCTCGGCGCATCAATGATGGAGCCGGATACGAGAGCAAAAACGAACGAGCAGGGCTTCTGCTCAACGCATTTTGACCGTCTTATCGAGGCAAAAAAGCGACTTCCGCTCGGACTTATGCTCGAATCGCATCTCGATCAGCTGCGAAAGGAAATAGACGATAATGCGCTGCTTGCCCTTGTCGGCAGAGTCGGAGCTGCTGCGCCTAAACGCCTGAACAAGCTTGACGATTCCTGCTATATCTGCTCTCGAATAGATCATAATTTTGAGAGGATGCTCTCAAATGCCGCCCTGCTTTGGAGCGAGGATGCGGAATTCAGAGCAAAAACTCAAAAGCAGCCGTATATTTGCCTGCCGCATTTCAGAATGTGGCTCGAAACGGCAAAGGTTGAGATGAAAAAGGGTTATCCCGACTTTTACAAGGCCGTTTCAAAGCCCGTTTATGATTATTTCGATACACTTCGAGAGGATATTTCCTGGTTCTGTAAGAAGTTCGATTACAGATACGAAAAGGAAGATTGGGGAAATTCAAAGGACTCAATCGAGCGTGCAAGAAGATTCCTCTGCGGAGATACGCACAAAAACGTAAAGTGAGGTAATGATTATGAAAAAGCTGATCACTGTTCTTTTAGCCTTCACGATGCTTTTCACCCTCGCATCCTGCGGAGCAAAGCAGGAAAAGCCCGAGGCGGAAAGCCCTGACCTTTCTCTCGTAGATAAAGACGGAAAGGCACAGTTTACTATCATATCCTACTCCAAGGCGGGATCGGTCGTTAACAGCGTCACGCAGCTTTTGAGCTCCGAGCTTCGCAAAAACGTCGGCGGAGTTTTCCGCGTAACCTACGTTCCCGCAAACAGCGACGACAAAAACGGTTATTACTTCCTTGTCGGAGACACCGGCAGAGAAGAATCAAAGGCCCTCGCCGAAGGCATCGCTGAAAACGAATACAGAGTCAAGGTTATGGGCAGAAGAATAGTAGTCGTGGGCGGAAGCGATATAGCGCTTTCCCGCGGAGTCGGCGCACTTCTTGCAGCAATAAACTACGAAAACAAATCAGTTCCCAAAACACTCAATATAACAGGCACCGTAGGAGGACACAGCGAAATGTTGGTAGGAATGGCAAACCAGACGACAAGATGCGTAGAGGTATACGATATCTCTGTCGGACGAATGGACGCAACGTCCCTCGTCTGGGCGAGCAAGCCCACCCCAGGAATCAGCGGCTTCAAGCTTCGTAACCACCCGACCTACGGCGACGTAGTCCTCATCACGGTCGGAACGCACGTCGAGATGGTGTCCTTCGAAACGAAGGAGATCCTCTGGCAGATAAATGACGCTCCCGAAAACTCGCACAGCGTCGAGCTTATGCCTAACGGCGTGATCGCCGTCGGCGGCACCGTCGGCCACGATATCCATTTCTACAATCTGAACAGCGACGATCCTACGAAGATCAGATTGGAGATCCCGTATCAGAACGCACACGGCGTCCTCTGGGATCCAAAGAATGAGCTCCTCTGGGCAGCAGGAAATGATATGCTCTACGCCTATAAGGTAACCGCTAACGATGACGGCTCCGTAACCGTCGTAAAGGACGAGGAAATGAGCTTCACCACGCCGGAACGCGGTCTGCACGACCTTCAGCCCTACTTCGGAAACGATGATTGGCTCATAATCTCGACCGCATCTCACGTCTATATCTACGATAAGGTCAATAAGACCGTAAAGGACGCTTACGAGGGCGTAGTCGGCGCTACGACAGAGCACGTTAAGGGCGTCGGCAGATTCTTAAACGGCGACCAGATCTATATGTTCTACGACGGCGGAAACGATAACGGTCAGGGCGGCGGCTGGAACACCACCTACCTTACCTATATTCCGAACGGCTCGAACATCGTCAGCACCATTCCGTCAACGATGGGACGCTTCTATAAGTGCCGCGTTTGGTATAGCAATTATCAGTAATACAAAAAGCACCCGAAAGGGTGCTTTTTGTTGTTGGCTCCCCCTTGGGGGGAGCTCCCGACGAAGTCGGGTGAGAGGGCGATTTCCCCTCTCCGTCAACCTTCGGTTGACACCTCTCCCGTAGGGCGAGGCAAAACAACGCTCTTACCGATTTTGCTTTCCTTTTTCCTTGACATATCAGCCCAAAAGTATTATAATTATTGTGTATGCACATCTAACATAAAACGAGGAATAAAAATGAAAAAACCGGTAATCGGCTTCATCTCGCTCGGCTGTCCGAAAAACCAGATAGACACCGAGGTAATGCTTCACGAGCTTGTCACTGCAGGCTACGACATTACCCCCGAGGATATTGAAGCAGATATAATAATCGTAAACACCTGCGGCTTCATAGAGAGCGCAAAGCAGGAGGCTATCGACAACATTCTTGATGTCGCGTGGCTGAAGAAAAACAGAAAGCTAAAAGGAATAATCTGCTGCGGATGTCTTGCCGAGCGCTACCGTGAGCAAATATTTGAGGAGCTTCCCGAGGTAGACGCAGTTGTCGGAACGGGCAGCATCCACAATATAGTAAAGGCGGTTGAAGCCGTTACAAGGGGAGAAAAATACCTCTCATGCGAGCCGAACGAATCTCTTGTCCTCGGCGGCGAAAGAGTTGTTACAACGCCTGATTATACCGCTTACATAAAGGTAGCCGAGGGCTGTGACAACCGCTGCTCCTACTGCGCAATTCCGAATATCCGAGGCTCATTCCGCAGCCGCAAGATCGAGGATATCGTTGATGAAGCAAAATCGCTTGAGGAGCTGGGCGTAAAGGAGCTTGTGATAGTTGCGCAGGATACGTCCAGATACGGCCTTGACATCTACGGCGAATATTCGCTTGCCCGCCTTATCCGTGAGCTGACGAAGGAAACCTCGATTCCCTGGTTCCGCCTGCTCTACTGCTATCCCGATAAAATAACTGATGAGCTTGTCAATGAAATTGCAAATAACAGCCGAGTAGTAAAATACATCGACCTGCCGATACAGCACATTTCCGATAATATGCTGAAAGCAATGAATCGACACGGCGACGGTGCCTGTGTCCGTGACACGGTAAAGCGTCTCCGTGAGCGTGTTCCGGGAATCGTGATAAGAACAACGGCCATCGTCGGCTTCCCCGGTGAGACCGAGGAGGACTTCACCGAGCTTTGCGAGTACATCAAGGAAGCAAAGTTCGATCGCTTCGGCGCATTCCCCTATTCACGTGAGGAGGATACGCCCGCTTACGATCTGCCAAATCAGATCGACGAGCAGACGAAGCAGGATCGCTACGATGAAATAATGGCTCTCCAGCTCGACATTCACGAGGAGCTTAACCGTGGCAAAATAGGCAAGACGGTAACCGTCCTCTGCGAGGGCTTTGATCCCGTTGCGGAAACCTATTTCGGACGTAGCGAGGCAGATGCCCCCGAAATTGACGGCAAAGTTTACTTTGCCTCAAAAAAGAAGCCCAAAGAGGGCGAGTTTGTAACGATAAAAATTACCGACGCCATTGATTACGATCTGTACGGCGAAATGATTTAATGAGAGGAAACCAAAATGAATCTACCGAATAAGCTTACAATTCTCCGTATAATACTTGTCCCCTTCTGTATGTTCTTCATCGCTTTTAACTTTAACCCCGACCTCGATATTCTGTTCGGCATAATAGGTCTTTTGCTTTTCTCGCTCACATCCCTTACCGATATGCTCGACGGAAAAATCGCTCGCAAGTATGACCTTGTTACCGATTTCGGCAAGTTTCTCGATCCCGTTGCCGACAAGCTTCTCATAATCGGCTCTTACCTTGCACTTCTCGTAAAGCATCACAACGATAAGGTTTTCGTAACCTTCATGTTCTGGTGCCTCTTCATAATCTTCTTCCGTGAGCTTGCCGTCACCTCGCTTCGTATGATCGTATCGTCGAAGGTCGTAATCGCCGCAGATATCATGGGCAAGATCAAGACCGTTTCGCAGATGATAGCGGTTATCGTCGCGATCGTTGAGCCGATCTTCTGCCGCATCACGGGAATCAACACCTATAATATCGCAACCTATGTCCTCGTAGGAATTTCGGCGATCGCAACCCTCGTTTCGGGACTTAACTACTTCAAGGCGTATTGGCCTTATATCAATCCGAGCAAATGATAGATTTATTAACAGTAGAAAAACAGTTTATAGAAGGCCATATAAGAGAAGGCGGCACGGTTGTCGATTTTACGATGGGCAACGGTCACGATACCCTCTGGCTATCTGAAAAGGTTGGGGAAAACGGCAAGGTTTACGCTTTCGATATACAGGAGGCGGCTCTTGCAAGCTCCGAAAGACTCCTTTCGGAAAGCGGTTGCCCGAAGAATTACACCTTGATCCTCGATTCGCACGCAAACGTAGAAAAATACGTAAAGGAGCCTATCTGCGCAGGAATGTTCAACCTCGGCTACCTGCCCGGCTCGGATAAGACGGTAACCACCCTGCGTGAGTCAACAATGCAAGCAGTTGAAGCCGCCTTGCGCCTTCTTGAGGATGACGGCGGACTTCTTATCGCAGTCTACCCCGGTCACGAGGAAGGAACGCTTGAGGGCAATATGCTCACCGAGTATTTTTCCACCCTCGACAGGCGTAAGATCTGTGTTTCGCAGCTGCGTATAGTCAATTCTCCGACGTCACCGTTTTTCTTCCTTGTTGAGAAAAGATAATATGTCCATAAGGCTCCCCCTCCGGGGGAGCTCCGCCTTTAGGCGGTGAGAGGGGATCTCAAAGATATTTTTACCCTCTCCGTCGGTCTTCGACCGACACCTCTCCCAAAGGGCGAGGCAAATAACACTTTTACGGAAAATACGATGATAAAAACCACGAAAATCTCCGTCATCGGCGCAGGTCATGCGGGCATTGAAGCAGCGCTCGCTTCGGCACGAATGGGCATTGACACGGTTCTTTTCACGATGAACCTCGATGCCATCGGCAATATGCCCTGCAACCCCTCGATCGGCGGCACAGGCAAAGGCCACCTTGTCTTTGAAATAGATGCTCTCGGCGGTGAAATGGGCAGAAGTGCCGATAAGGTAACCCTTCAAAGCCGAACGCTCAACACAGGCAAAGGCCCTGCCGTACGTTCAAAAAGAATACAGGCAGACCGCTTGAAATACCGTTCGGTGATGAAAGGCGTTATCGAAAATACAGAGAATCTGCGCCTTGTCCAAGCAGAGATCGTAAAAATTCTCGTTTCGGACGGCAAGGTCACAGGTGTTGTCACCGCACTCGGCACAGAATGGGAATGTGACGCCGTCATTATCGCAAGCGGAACCTATCTTGACAGCCGTATAGTTGTCGGTGAAAATGCCTTTTCGTCAGGCCCCGACGGAATGCTTCCGTCAAAGGGACTCTCGGATAATCTCCGTGAGCTTGGAATTTCCCTTCGCCGCTTCAAAACAGGCACTCCCGCAAGAATACACCGCCGTTCGGTCAATCTTGATATTCTCGAACGCCAGGACGGTGAAGAATATATAACGCCGTATTCACGTGATACCGATCCCGAAGCGCTGAACGGCATCACGCAAATTCCCTGTCATACCGCCTATACAAATGGCAAAACACATGAAATAATACGTTCAAACCTCCACCGATCGCCCCTCTATTCAGGCGTGATCGAGGGTGTCGGCCCACGCTATTGCCCGAGCATCGAGGATAAGGTCGTGCGTTTTTCCGATAAGGAACGGCATCAGCTCTTCCTTGAGCCGACGGGCGCAGATACCGACGAGATGTACCTTCAGGGCTTCTCGTCCTCACTTCCCGAGGACGTTCAGGAGGATATGCTTCATTCAATAATAGGCTTCGAAAATGCGCAGGTGATGCGCAATGCCTACGCTATTGAGTACGACTGCTGCGATCCGACAGAGCTTTACCCGACACTCGAATTCAAGAGCATAAACGGGCTCTACGGCGCAGGTCAGTTCAACGGCACCTCGGGCTACGAGGAAGCCGCGGCGCAAGGACTTATCGCCGGCATCAACGCCGCCCTCTCCCTCCAGGGCAGAGAGCAGATAATCCTCTCGCGTGACAGCTCATATATCGGAACGCTCATTGACGATCTCGTCACAAAGGGCACGAATGAGCCGTACAGGATCATGACCTCTCGCTCGGAATATCGCCTGCTTCTCCGTCAGGATAACGCCGAAGAACGCCTTATCGAATACGGCAGATACGCAGGACTTATCAGCGATAAGCGCTACGAAGCGTATCTGTCCGAGCAGGAAATGATAAGGGAGGAGATCAGACGTTTGAGCAAAACGTCGATCCCCCCGTCCGACAAGCTGAATGCGCTTCTCACCGAGGCGGGCACCGTTCCCATGACAACGGGAATGCGCCTATCCGATCTGCTCCGTCGACCGCAGGTCAGCTACGATATGCTTGCCGAATTTGACATAACCAGACCGCAGCTGCCCTACCGTGTTCGCTACGAGGCGGAGGTAATGATCAAATACGAGGGCTATATCGAGCGCCAGAAAAACGAGGCGAAGAAGCTTGAAAAGCTCTCCGAAAAGAAGCTCTCGCCCGACATCGACTATTCGAAGATCGACGGACTTCGCCTTGAAGCACGTCAGAAGCTTAATAAGATCAAGCCCTCCGACATCGGTCAGGCCTCACGCATAAGCGGCGTTAGCCCCGCAGATATCTCGGTGCTTCTTATATGGCTTAAGGCGAAGGAGTAAAACCGTTCCTGCGTGTCATCCTGAGCGTAATCCCGCCGAGATTCCGCTTCGTTGCACTTCGCGCGGCTTCGCCGTTCGATTCCGCTTCGCTACACTCAGAATGACACGGCGGGATGCAGTCGAACCCGTAGGGCGATGCCACTTGTGGCATCGGGATCTCGCAGGAACGGCATTATAAAAATATAGCCACAACTAAACCCACCCACAGAGGTCAAAATGTATTCAGAAAAAATAAAGGCCGCATTAAAGGATAACGGCGTGTCCGTCAACAATCCGCAAGCGAAGCTTCTCTCCGATTATCTGTACGAGCTTCTCGAAACAAATAAGGTGACGAATCTCACGGCAATAAAGGATCCCGACGAGGCGATAATCAAGCATATTGCCGACTGCGCCGTCTGCGTAAAGGACATTCCGCAAGGCGCAGATCTGCTCGACGTCGGAAGCGGCGCAGGGCTTCCCGCCTTCCCCTTTGCGATCCTTCGCCCCGATATTTCGGTCACCGCCCTTGACAGCACGGGCAAGAAGATCGATTTTATACGCACAACCGCCGAAAAGCTCGGCATAACTAACCTTAAAACGATCTCGGCACGTGCCGAAATACTTGCGAATAACAGAAGCTACCGTCAGCGCTATACTGCGGTAAGCGCCCGTGCGGTCGCACGCCTTAACGTTCTTTCGGAGCTTTGTCTGCCGTTTTTGAAGGTCGGCGGCGTGTTCTTATCAATGAAGAGCCGACTTGCAGACGAGGAGCTTTCCGAAGCGCTTTCGGGCATCGGCACTCTCGGCGGCAAGCCGCGCGAGGTCAAGAAATTCACTCTCGTCGGCGGCGAGGGCGATGAGCGATGCCTTATCATCATTGACAAACGCCGTGACACCCCTCCGCAGTTCCCTCGCGCCTACGCAAGAATTTCATCAAAGCCGTTATAAAAAACTCCGCAAGGAAATCCTTGCGGAGTTTTTTTACGTCAATTTTATACCAAAAATGCGCTGTAACCGGCGTTTATAAGCCCGTTTTGGGCGTTTTTTGCACCGTTTTCGCTATCAAAAATACCGAAGACCGCCGAGCCTGAGCCGGACAAAAGCGTGCCTATTGCGCCGTTTTGTATAAATGCATTCTTGACCGCCTGACAGCATGGAAGTGCATCCTCAAAGCGGTTATACATATATTTTCCGACGCCCTCAAGGTCGCCGTTTTCCATAGCGGTGCGGAGCAATTCGATATTGCCGCAAGCACTTGGGGGGGTATTGTCGATCACACGGTACGCCTCGGGCGTTGACACCTTACCGATGCCGCCGCTTATCACTATGTGACAGCTCGGCAAGGAAGGAAACGGCGACATTATTTCGCCTATTCCCTCGCACATTTGAGTCCCTCCGACGACGCAAAACGGCACGTCTGCGCCGACTTTTGCGCCGATAGCCGCAAGCTGTTCGACCGTAAATGCGCCGTCATACAAGCGATTGAGCGCACGAAGTGTTGCCGCCGCATCGGAGCTTCCGCCGCCGAGCCCCGCCTCACGGGGCAGGTGCTTTTCAAGCTCTATAAAGCAGCCGCCGTCCGATCCGAGCGCATCGAAAAATGCATTTGCCGCCTTGAGGCAAAGGTTATCACCGCCTACCGTCAAGGTAGGATCGGTGCAGGTCATGCTTCTTCCCTCTGCACGTCTTACTCTGACGGTATCGCAGAAGTGATCGCTTTTGACCTCGCTCATTACGCTTAAAATATTATGATATCCGTCCTCACGCTTGTTCAGCACGTCAAGATAGAGGTTGACCTTTGCATACGCCTTTTCAACTATCATTATAACACTCCCGTCTTTACAAGCAGGCCGACAAGGTAGGAGATCAACGGCGTAAAAAGAAGTGCCGGGAGAAAGTCTGCCACCTTGATTTTCGTTATTTTCATAAGGTTAAGGCCGATAAGCACGACCATTAGTGAGCCGACGCAGGTCAGCTCCGCTATGAGCGTATCGGTCATCAGCGGCCCGATGTATTCGGCGAGCAACGCCAGACCTCCCTGAAAAACAAAGACGAACACCGCTGAGAGAAGAACGCCGACACCGAGCGTTGATGCAAGCACGGTAGAGGAAACGAGGTCGAGGATCGACTTCGTATAAAGCATTGTATTATCGCCAAAGCCTGCATTTATCGAGCCGACTATCGTCATTGATCCGACACAAAAGACGAGGCTCCCGCTGATTGCACCCTCACTTAGAGACACGCCGCCTTCCTTTTTGCGGAATTTCTTTTCAAGGGCATCACCGAGCTTATGTATTCCGTCGTCGATTTTGAGAAGCGAGCCAAGGGAAGCGCCAAGCGCAATCGACAAAATCAAAACAAGGGGATTTTTCCCGCCGCTCATTCCGTCTATTCCTATATAGACGGTACACGCTCCGAGACCGATCATGACAGCATCGGTCACCCTTTTGGGAAGTCCCTTTTTGAACAGACATCCGAGTATGCTTCCCACTATTACCGTTAAAGTGTTTAGCAAAACACCTTTCATCGTTCTACCTCTTTTCAAATACCGAACGCTCGGTAGTAAATTTTGGTCACCGCCTCGGCTACGACCTTACCGTTCTCCGACATTGTCGGCATTAGCTTTTTTATCTTCATTGCCCGTTCGTTATCGAAACGGGCGGTTTTCAGTCCGTCAACAAGGAGCAGTAGCGGCAAAAGCTCACTATCCGGCGTAACTATACCGCCATCGGTTATAAGTGACAGACATTTTTCTGCTTCATATTCAAAGCCACGGCGGTTTGGCTTAATAAGCGTGCTTATCGGCACCGAAAAGTCAATCGAGCTTGCACCACGTCGAAGGGTGATTTGGCTATCCTCGCAGCGGCAGCTGCCGTTTAGCGATATTTTCAGCAGCTCCTCGCCGTTCAGACAGGTGAATTCATAGGAGCTTCCGCTTTCGGTTGCTATGATTCTGCTTCCGTTCAGCGGCTTTATCTCCGCCCTTTGATCGTGCATTGACAGGAAGGAGGGCTTTTCGGATAATATAAGCTCGTTATATGAGCGCATAAGTCCCAGCGGCTCGCTTCCGTAGAGGATCATACCCTTTTCGGTATGCTCAAAGTCTTTACAGTCGAAGGTGACAGACATCATAGGACGACCGTAACCGAGGATAAGGGCATTATTCAGAATTATTATATAATGGTTGCCGTAATCGAAGGTTGAATATATCATTGATTTTCGCACAAGCACAGACGGTTATCAATAAAAGGTCTTATGCAGGCTGTCGATGAGGGTTGCGAGCTTATTTATATAGGAATTTACCTCGTTATTACTTGTCATATTTGACATAAAGACAAGTACATAAGGATGCTCACCGTCAACTGCGACCATATCGTGATAAGCGCCCTCGTCCCAGCCGCTTCCGTGTATTACGCTGCTTCCTGCAATACCCGGCGCAAGCATTACGTTATGAACGCCCTTTGACATTGACTCCTTCATCATTTCGGCATAATAGCTGTCACTTTCACAGAACAAGTATGCCTGCTTGATGATCAAAGCAAGATCTCTTGCCGTTGCCTGTGAGGGATCGCTTTTCATTACCGTTGTTCCGATATTGGCAAGGAAATTCTTTCTTAAAGCTGTGCCGTATACCCTTGTAAGCTCGTTTTCGGCTATCGTATCTCCGTATCTTAAATAAGCTTCAAAAAGCTCCTTATGAGTATATTCCGTGCCAAACTCGCTGTCCTTGATTATTCCCGCGCCGCCGACGAGCTTGTCCTCGGTATAGGTGAAAATTCTTGACAGGTCATACTTGAATTTATATCCCGGCAGCTCGTCCGTGGGGCCGTGCAGCGCCTCATATTCGACAAGCTTTTTTTCATAATCCGCCATTTCGTCCGATGCCGCAATCAATACCGAAAGGGCAAAGGGGGTTCTCAGGCAGCCTGCCGAGGGATATTTCAGGTTTTCGTTTATTTTCAGCGTATAGCCTCTGTCAAGATCCTCATAATAGATCGATATAGCCGCACTTCCCATTGGCGGATTTTCAAGCAGCTCATATATTTGCTTTAAGATCTCGTACTGCTTATTTATATCCGCACCGTAGGTTTTCGTTACCTCGGCTATCTGACTGTTAAGAACGGCAATTTCGTTTTCCTTCGTTTTCAGCTCTGCCTGGAGCTCGTTTAACTGAGCGTTCAGCTTTTTATATCTTTCGTCGGTATTTCCGATCGAATTTTTAAGCTCGTTCAGCTCGGTTTCGGTTTGGCGTATCTTATTTTCAAGATTCAGCTTGCTTCGCTCGGCAAGCTCTATTTGGTTACTTATCTCGGAAAGCTTCAAATTCAGCTCGTTTTTCTTCTTTTCGAGGTCGAAAAGCTCTATTTCGGTATTCGTGCGATAGCGTGAAAGCTCGTCCTCTGTTTTTGAGAGCATTCCCATAAGAGCTAACGCCAGAATTACCGTCACCAAAAAGAGCGCAGTCATCGCCGCCGTAAGGGAATATGCCGCTTTTTCATGCACAGTGAGCTTCTTCATGTTAACCTCAAAAAAGAAATACTGTACTACGGAAAAGCTCCGTGGTACAGTATCAATTATACATTATTTAGCTTCTAAAATCAATAGTTATCTATCGTTATAAAAAATAATATCGTCCGGAAGATAGTATCCGTATTTATGGCCGTAGCGCTTCACATATTCCTCGTCTATCGGCTGTGCAAGCTCTTCCTTCATACGGTCGATTTCTTCCTGATAACGCTCCTTTTGCACACGAAGCTCTGCTTCCTGCGCACGCAGACTGTTATATTCCGTGCGCAAGCGAATAATATTCACTGCGCAGAAGCAAATGACGACGAGTATCGTCAGCTTTATGAAAAAATTAAGCCTTGCGGTTTTTTTCATTTTAACAGTCCTTTCCTTTTAATTTATGTTTTCGGCGTTTAGCCGTTATTTTCTTGATCGGTTTTTTTACCGCTCTGCCTAAAGGAGAGAGGATTTTTCGTTTTATCAGCAATGCCGCCTTTGATATCAGCCCGATTATTTTATCGGAAAGCCTCATTATCAGGCGCCCTGCGGTCTTTTGCCAGAGAAGAAAGCCTCCGCCGCAGGCAAAATATGAATACCATCTCGGAATTCCGAAATGGAGCTTATAGGTGACAAGTATGATACATACTGCCGCAAAAAGGCAAAATATTATATCCTCAAAGACTGTCAACACAAAATCGAGGCGGTTTTTATTTGCCCTCCGTAGCGCTTTTCGCCTTATTCGGAAAACGTCATAGACAGCGCCGAGGAAAATCCCCGTCAGAAGCGAAAAGACAAGAAAAGGGAGAAACGCCTCCCTCGAAATCTCAAAAAGTATCACTTGAATCTTCTGCCTTTGCTCTTACCGCCATCGGAGAAGAAAAGTCCGTTAATTTTTCCCTCGAAGGAGATATTTCCGTGGCCGAGGTCAAGAAGCGTTACGTGAAGCTCCTCACCGTCGACTGCGAGCAATCCGCTTTCGGTTTTTATCAGCGCATGCTCGGTGTCAAAGGACGTAACGTCGAGCACGCCCGTCATTTCGAGCCTTGCTCTGTCCGTTAATATCAGCTTTTTATGCTCGTTTACCGTTTTTTCATTACCTGTCATAAGCCGCCTCCCATCAAATATTATTAAAATATATGATCATGGAGGCGGCTTTATGATTTAGGTTATGAAGTCACTTCATAGAG
This sequence comes from Eubacteriales bacterium, assembly GCA_045593985.1. GTDB lineage: Bacteria > Bacillota > Clostridia > Oscillospirales > CAG-272 > Colimorpha_A. The sequence continues at coordinate 21,839 of JAZNXR010000002.1, read as the reverse complement.
TGACGAAGCATCCGCTTTCGCAGTATGCTCCTTTACGTCAAGTACCCTCACCTTAAGCGAACGCTCGCCAAAGGAGATCTCGATAACGTCGTTCAGCTTGACATCATAGGATGCCTTTGCGCTTTTTCCGTTCACCGTTACTCTTGCGTTATCGCACGCATCGTTTGCGACGGTGCGGCGCTTGATCAGGCGTGAGACCTTAAGATACTTGTCCAAGCGCATAATTATTTAACCTGGTTCTTGAGAGCTGCGCCTGCAGTGAATACGGGGCGCTTAACTGCTGCGATCTTGATAGCTTCGCCTGTGAAGGGGTTGCGGCCGTCTCTTGCTGCTCTTTCCTTAACCTCGAAGGTACCAAAGCCGATAAGCTGAACCTTGTTGCCTGCGGAAAGCTCGTCAGCAACGGTGGAAAGCACTGCTGCTACTGCTGCTTCTGCGTCCTTCTTCTTGAGTCCGGTCTTTGCTGCTACTGCTGCGATAAGTTCTGTCTTGTTCATAATAAACCTCATATTCTCCGTCGGTTAAATTATTTCTTCAGCATTCCGCCGACGGACGGCATGCCTACTGTGGAATACTACATGTATTGTACCACATTTTTCACTATATATCAAGGGGTTTCTGCGATTTTTTTGTATCAGCTGCGCTTTACACCGACAGGACAAGCCGAATCGTTTGTCAGAACGAGTCGGTAGGTGATTCCCTTTTCCTCAAGCTTCGCATTTACTGCGTTAACTGCGGTCTCAAAGGTAGTACTTCCCTTGATCTCGGTCGCCTCTTTATTGGAGGAGGTGTCACCGATACCGTACTTTACGTTACCGTTCTTCTGCCAGAAGTTGGTGCTTCCTTCAACGAAGCTCGGAATCATAAATGCAACGCCGCCCGCAGCAGAATTTGCTCCGCTTACGCTGACGCTTCCAAGGTTTACACAACCGACAACGGAGCCGTTCGTAGCAGAGCCGACGATGCCGCCCGCGCCGCCGTATTCGGTATTGGTGCATTTAACCGTTCCGTAGTTAACACAGCCTATAACATTTCCGCTGCTCTGTCCGACAATACCGCCTGCCGTATTTTCGGTCGCTGTTACCGCCGCATTATTAACGCAGCCGATAATATCTCCGCTTCCTATACCGACGATGCCGCCGACCTGATGAGTGCCGATGACCTCGCCCGATACGCTGCAGCCGCTTATAACTGCGCCCTTCCAGGCCGATGCCGAGATAATTCCTGCATAGCCGCCTTCACCCGTCGCTTTGACGTATGCGTCAACAAAATGAAGATCGGTTATCGTCGAGTAGTCCTGCTTCATACCGTAGCAGAAGCCCGCCGCATAACCTGCCAAATCGTCGTATTCGGGATTTACGATTCGAAGTCCCTTGATCTTGTAGCCGTTACCGTAGATATGAGTTTCAAGGTGTACCGGCTTCCAGTTGCTTCCGCTGCCCTCGGGGACAGTCATCGTTATATCGGAGGTGAGATAGAGACTGTACTTCTTATTTACGGTGTTCCAGTAGTTGAGTCCGTTTTCGTTATGAACTGCTATCTTGTCTTTAAGAATAACGTAACCGGGGAGCGCTTCCTTTCCGTTGAATTCTTCGCCGACGGTTTCAACGTCGTGGAAAATTATAACGAGGTCGCCGCCATTACCGCTGAGTCCGTCAGCCATTGCCTTTATCTGCTCCGAGGTAAGAGTGCCGTAAATATGGATCTTCTTTACCCCCTTGCCCATCAGCATAGCCATTCCGCCTGTGATCTGCTCGGGAGTGTTTGCGGTGACGTTAGCGAATGAGATCTCATCGGCATATGCTCTGGCATAAGGAATGCCGCAGTATCTGCAGGCAAAGCCGTTGCCTTCATTTGTGTGTTCAACCTTTTCAAAGTAGACCTTATCCGCAGAAAGAAGCTTCTCGCCCTTTTCGTCGGCAAAGGTCTTGCCGCACTTTCCGCACTTATAGTGCGCACGGTTGCCGCCTTCCTGACAGGTCGCCTCCTTATAGGGGACCGCCGCAAGCTCGTGATCGCAGTTTGAGTCGCGCTCGTCGCACGAGATAAGAATTGCCGAAAGAGAAAAAATCAATAATAAAACAGTAAACAGCTTTTTCATTTTCTTCCTCCTGATTTTTTATTTTTTTACATCATCATATTCATAAGACGTTCGTTGAATTCCTTTGCGGTATCGTAGCCCATCTTCTTCTGACGGTTGTTCATTGCCGCAATTTCAAGAATGACCGCAAGATTTCGTCCCGGACGGACGGGAATAACCGTTGTCGGCACCATTATGCCCATGATGTCGGTATATTCCGCTTCAAGACCGAAGCGGTCGTACATCTTGCCCTGCACCCACGGCTCAAGGTTGATAAGCATATCTATCTTCTCGGTATCCTTGACCGAGCCCATACCGAAAATGCGCTTGACGTCGACGATTCCGATTCCGCGAAGCTCAACGTAATGACGTATCAGCTCGGGAGCAGAGCCAACGAGGGTTTTTGCCGAGACCTTCTTGATTTCGACAGCATCGTCTGCAATAAGACGGTGTCCGCGCTTTACAAGCTCGATTGCGGTTTCGCTCTTACCGATTCCGCTGTCACCGAGAATAAGCAGACCTTCGCCGTAGACCTCGACGAGGACGCCGTGACGGGTGATGCGGGGCGCCAAGCTTACGCTGAGCGAGCCGATTAGCGCTGCCATAAATTCCGAGGTTCTGTGCGAGGTGCGAAGGATCGGCACTCCGTAACGGTTTGCCGATTCGATCATTTCATTCGGCACGGGGAGCGACGTCGAAAATACGACAGCGACAGGGTTTTTCGAGAAGAAGTTATCAAAGACCTCTGCCTTTTTATCGTCCGGAATATGGCTTATGTAGTCGGATTCGCTTGTTCCGACTATCTGTATTCTTCCCGGCTCAAAGTAGCCGAAATGACCTGCTAGGGCAAGTCCCGGACGGTTTACCTCACTTCTGTGAATAAGTCGCTCACGGTCGACTGCGGGGGTTATTTCCTCAAGCTGAAATTCATCGATTATTTGTCCGAGGGATACGGAATAAGTAATTTTGGAGTCCATGATGAGTTCCTTTCATTTGTGAAATTTCGGGGAAATTAATTTGTAGGGACGGGCGTCCTCGACCGTCCGTTACCACGTTTTGGTTTATCAAAACGGTTAATTTATACGGAAATATTTGAACGTTTGCGTTGAATAAAGATTCATTTATCCCGCACGGACAGTCGAGGACGCCTGTCCCTACATTTGCGTATTGCATAGGTTACATACGATCAAATATTTGCGAGCGCAACTATTTCACCTGTTCGGGGAGGTTTTTCGGATCGTTTATTACGTATGCCGAGTAATTTGTACTGAAGGTTACGTAGCCCGGCTTTGATGCGGGCGGCTTTTTGATATTTTTTATACGGGTATAATCGACCGTTACACGCTGACCGAGAGGCGCCTTTGAATATACGGCGGCAACGGTTGCGGCCTCGGTAAAGTCGATGGCATCGGGCTCGGCTCCGTCGCAAATAAGCACGACGTGGGAGCCGGGATAATCCTTGATGTGAAACCAGATATCGCCCTTGCCTGCCACCTTGTGGGTAATGTAATCGTTTTGAGCGTTGTTTTTGCCGCAGAGTACTCTCCAGCCGCCTGCCGTTCTGAATTCAAGCGGCTTGGGGGCTGACATTTTTGATGCCGTATAATTTTTCATCCTGCTTGCATAGCCCGATTCGTAAAGCTCACGGCGAATTTCATTCAGATCCGCCTCGGTCTCGGCACGAGTGAGGGAATCAAAGACGGTGTCGAGGTATTGCAGCTCCTCTCTGCCCTTGGCAATTTGCTCTCGGAGGTGAATTTCCGCCGATTTGCATTTATTATACCTTTTATAATATCTCTGTGCGTTTTGCGATGGACTAAGGCGGCTGTCGAGGGTTATAACAACCTCCGGACAGCTTTCGTCATAATAGTCGATTACCGTAGCCTCCGTCATCCCGCGTTTTAAGAGATACAGGTTTGACGTTATCAGGTCGCCGTACCTTTTAAACTGCTCCTTGTCGGCGCAAAGGGAAAGCTCATCCTCCTGGAGCAAGATTCGCCTTGTCAGTCGGCTTTCGGCGTTTGTCAGCAGCTTTAAAATATCAGAAGCACGCTGCTTTATGCGTTCAGCTCGGCTTCGCTCGGCAAAAAAGCTGTCAATCAGCGCCGAGAAGCTTTCCTTTTCCTCCGTTTTTGCGCCGTTTTCGTACTGCGTTATCGGCATAAAGGAATATTCGAGCGGTTTTCCCTCGGGGGTTTTTATCAGCGTTGGGATATAGTCGCCCTCGTTTATTCTTTTCGTAAGATCGAAAAATTCCTTTTTCAAGCCATCGTCCGAGCCGTTTGCACGGAAGGACAGCTCACGGCAGATTAGCGGCGACAAGCCAAGATAGCGGCTTTGCAGAAATTTTGCATGGGTGATGCCACTTTCTTTAAGGGCTGAAATAAAGCCGTCCTCCGTCTCACTCAGAGGGGAGATCTTGCCCTCCTGCGGGGGAGGAAGCTCATAGGTCATTCCCGAAACAAGCGGGCGCTTTACGCCTGATGACAGGTCGGTCAGGTGGAAGGCAGCCACTACTCTCTTTTCGGCATTACAAAATACGAGGTTGCTGAATTTACCCATCAGCTCGGCGTATATGTACTTATTTGAGAGGTAGCCAAGCTCGTCTCGGCTTTCGAAGGTTATTTCAATTACTCTTTCGAAGCCGAGCTGCTTTATTTCTATTATTTTCGCAGACGTCAGATGCTTACGAAGAAGCATACAGAGCATCGGCGGTGTTTTCGGATTTTCAAATTCATTCTCGGTAAAGCAGATTCTCGGACTTGTCGTTCCGCAGTCGATAAGAAGGCGGCGGTTTTGTTCGCCCTCCTTCGCGCGGTCACGGTCAAGTCGCAAATTCAATATCAGGCTGTCCTTTGACGGCTGAAAGAGCTTTTCAACTCTTGCGCCGACGCATAGGCCTGACAGTTCAGCTGCTATTGCCGAGGTAAATGCGGCGTCAAATGCCATTTCTTACTCCTGCTTATGTGCAAAAACATTTATTACGAAGCGATCCTTTTCAAAGCCTACTCTTTCGGCAAGCCGAATTGATGCCTCGTTCTGATTGTCGACTGTATATTCGACGGTCATTCCGGTATCGAGCAGATAGTAGGACAGCGCGGCGACGTTTGATGCGCCGTAGCCCTTTTTCGTATATCCGTCTGCCGTTTCGACACCGATATTCACGGTGTTTTCATCCTCGCGGTAAGGATTTTCGGAGGCGATCGAGACTATCACGCCGTCAATGACGGTTGCAAATGCAAGGCATCCGCTTTCAAGTGCTGTAACGTCAACGTCGATCAGGCTTTCGTATTCCCCTTCGGGCATCAAAACCTCGGAGGAATCGAGGATAAGGCTTTTCTTTACGTCCTCTCGGCGAGTCAATTTATAGATACAGTTTTTACCGTAGTTTATATCGTATCCGTTTTGCTCGCATTGAGCTTCAACAAGGGATATGATTCTGTCGATCGTTTCCTGTTTAGCAAGCTCATCTTCCGTCATTCCGTCAAGAAAATCGAGCTTTGAGGCAATTTCCTCTGCTACTCTTGCGGTGATAGCTCCGTCTTTAAGCTCAATGCTTATTGGCCAAAGAACGGAATATTCTTCTTTTATTTCGTCATTTAAGGAATTTTCGGTTATTATTTTCATATCTGATCAAGCATTTGTCCTATTCCGCGGATAACGGCGTTTTCCGGCTCCGATGCGACCTCTATCGGCAGAAGCACAAGCGGAGCAAGGGCGTTCGGCAGGCCTTTAAGGGAGGCTGTGCCGCCCGTGAGAATGATTTTGTCGGGTTGCTTTTTCAGCGAATAAAGCATATCGGTTATGCTGTCTGCGAGGTTTTCAAAGACCGTTTCGCAGGCGGAGGACACCTCTGATTCGTTAACCGTCAGCTTTTTCGGCAGACCGATTCCGGGGCGTATGGCGTCAATTTCGAGCGTTTTTTCGCCAACGCCCGAGAGCGATGCAAGCTCTACCTTCAGGCGTTCCGCTTCGCTTTGTGTCGGGCGGTAGCGGCGATTTTTCGTAATTCCCGCAATGATCGCACGGTCGAAGGCATTACCTGCATAGGGATTGCTTCGTGATGCGACCTGCGTGTTTCTTTCATAGCAAGCCATATCCGTTACCGATGCGCCGATATTGATAACGGCGGAGTCCGATACGTTCAGCACTCCGCAGCCGAGAGCCGCAGCGTATACTGAATCGACTACCGAAACTCTTTTCGCGCCTGCCTTGACAAGCGCATTTACATAGACGCTCTCAGTTTCCTCGTCCTTTGCGCCCGATATCGCTACGAGCATCGTTGCGCCCTTCATTTTCAAAAGCTTCATGACGTATGAAAAATATGCTGTGACGTACTGCGCCTCGGGTGTCATTTCGCCCGAAAAGGGACGAACGAGCTTAACGCTTCCCGGAACTCTTTCGTTAATTGCGATCGCGCTGTCTCCGCAGGCAACGACCGTGCCGTCTGCCACGCTGACGGCTACAACAGCCGCCTCGGAATAGACCTTATCGCTTCCGTCGAGGATTATTCTTACTTTATTGTAACCGATATCGGCTCCGAATTTCTTTTTCATGGAATTCTCCTTAATGGGTTTTTGCCTCCCTCTCGGGGGCTCGTGTATTCAATACTTCACAGAACGTCCTGCACCGAGGCAGATCACATCGGTAGCACCGCACTCGAGAAGCAGCTCCGAGCAGATCTTAACCGTTGCGCCACTCGTTATTATATCGTCTACGAGGACGATCCTTTTGCCCTTTATAATTTCCTCGGCACCGATGCGCAGGAAAAAGCGTGATCTTGCATTGATATCTCTATCCCTATATTCAAGCGCTTTTTGCTCCTTCATGCCGCCACGGCAAATAAAGAGGTTTTTTATCTCGCACTTCGTTTTATCCGCAAGCGCATAGGCGAGATTTTTTGCCTGGTCGACACCCTCGATGCGGATCCTTCCCGGTGAGCGAGGGACGTATGTTATAAGGTAATCGCCTTCGACACCGTTTTCCCTCAACGCTTCTGCCATTTTATCCGTCAAATGAGATATCAGGGGCTTATATTTTGCTGTTTTGAGCTTCAAGAGCATTTCTCTTGAAACGCCGTCCGATTTATACGGCAGGGCGTATATTATTCTTTCGTTTTCGAGATAGAGCGAGTCACAGCGGCATTTGTTATGAGGATTGCCGCAGGATAGACATCCGTCGTTTATTTCCTTTTCGTATTCCTCACGGCAATCGTAGCAAAGGATGTTGTTTTTGATTATTCTTTTACAGACGATGCATTTTCTCGGAAAGAGGAGATTGAACAGTGATTCAAGCAATTCTTATATCCTTTCAAGGCAGAATGTGCATTTTATCTTGCGCTCTTGCCTTACCCTTCGGCTTTAATAAAGAAGCCGAGTCCTGTATAACGGCGAACCTGGCGATCGTTATTGATCATATTATAGACCGTTTGCTCCTGTCCTACCGCAACTGCCATATCTTTTGCTCTCGTTACCGCTGTATAGAGCAGATTTCTTGTAAGCAGGCGCGGCGAGAAGTCGGATAGCGCAAGCACAACCGTGCCGTATTCGCTTCCCTGACTTTTGTGTATGGTAATTGCGTATGCAAGCTCAAGCTCGTCTGCCTGCGCAAAGTCGTAGACGACTCTGCGGTCGTCGGTTATGACGGTTATCGTTTCTTCCTTGAGGTCGATATCGGTTATAACCCCGATATCTCCGTTGAATACTCCGACGCCCTCAATGCCGTTCTTTTCCCAGATGGCATCATAGTTATTCTTCGTTTGCATTACCTTATCGCCGACTCGGAAAATTCTCTCTCGGAATTTCTTTTCCGCTTTTTTCTTGCTCGGCGGATTAAGGCGTGCCTGGAGCAGAATATTGAGGTTGTCTGTTCCCGATGCGCCCTTATGCGTTGGGGTTATGACCTGAATATTATTTATTATTTCCTCGCCGTATTTTCTCGGCAAGCGCTCCGCAACGAGCGATACGACCGTTTCTGCTATTTCGCTTGCTCCCTGGCGGCGCAAAAAGAAGAAGTCGCTGTCGGTCGTCTTTATATCTATCATTTCGCCGCGGTTTATTGCGTGTGCATTGCGGACGATAAGGCTGCTTGCAGCCTGACGGAAGATCTCGCTTAAGGCGACCGATGCATATTTTTCGCTTTCGATAATATCGAAAAGCACCGTTCCCGCACCGACTGACGGAAGCTGATCGGCATCGCCTACAAGAATCAGTCTTGCTCCCGGCTTTATTGCCTTGAGAAGCGCGGAAAAGAGGAGCGTATCGACCATTGACGCTTCGTCAACTATAATAACCTCCTCATCGAGCAGATCGTGCTCGTCACGCCTGAAGGATGGCTTATCGTCGGAAGAAAATTCGGTTTCGAGAAGGCGGTGTATCGTTTTTGCCTCGTGGGAGGTTGCCTCCGACATTCTCTTTGCGGCTCTTCCCGTCGGAGCAGTTAAGGCAATTCTCATTCCCATTTTCTCAAAAACCGATATGAGCGCACGGATAACCGTCGTTTTACCTGTTCCGGGGCCTCCTGTCAGCACCATTACGCCGCTTTCCATTGCATCAAGTATTGCTTTTCGCTGCATTGATGCGTAGGTTATATCAAGCTCCAATTCGAGCATATCGACAAATCTGTCTGCATCCCGAAGCGAAACTCGCTCGCAGAGCTTATTAAGACGGCTCAGCTTTGCCGATATATAGCGCTCTGCTTCGTAATATTCCTTTAAATATATGACCTCACGTCCGCCGAATTTAACCGAGACGAGAGTTCCCTCGTTCAGAAGCGCATCGAGCGCCGATTCCGTTCCGTCCTCATCGCTCTCCAGCATACTGCACGCGGCAGGAATCAGCTTATTCTTCGGGACGAAGGTATGTCCGTTCTGATTTGCGCTGTATGAAAGAAAATATATGATTCCCGCACGAAGGCGGTCGGGATTGTTTTTCGTTGAGCCGAGAGATGCGGCAATTCTGTCGGCGGTCTCAAAGCCTATACCGTGTATGCTTTCGCACAATTTATACGGGTTTGCCTTGATTACGTCAACCGCGCTTCCGCCCCATTTCTTATATACCTTTATCGCCGCCGCAGGGCCGAAAAACTCACGGCAGAACATCATTACCGAGCGGACGCCGAACGCCTCTTTAAAGCGCTCCGAGATCTTCTCTGCCTTTTTGAGCGTTATTCCGTTTATGTCGGTCAGCCATTCGGGGTGATTCTCGATCACGTCAAAGGCATCCGAGCCGAATTTGTCGACGATTCTGTCGGCAAGCACGACGCCGATTCCCTTTATTGCGCCCGAGGAAAGATATTTTCTTATCGCCGATTCGCTTGCGGGAAGCTGCTTTTCAAAGTATTCGACCTTGAACTGACGGCCGAAGGAGGGATGCGTTGTCCAGACGCCGAGCGCCTTTATGCTTTCTCCGACCGAGAGGAAGGGCATTTGCCCTACCGCCGTTATGAGATCCTCGTCACCGAGAACAAGCTCACATACGGTATAGCCGTTTTCCTCGTTCTGGAAAACTATATGCTCGACGGTGCCTTCGATCTCGCTTAAGCCGTCTTTCTTTACTACGCTGTTTATATTATCATCCACTTATAATTTGCCTTATTCTATTCTGAATTTCTTTATCGGCTTGATTGCCATTCCGCTTTCGTAATTTTTAACCTCGCCGAGCGAGAAGAAGCCTTTTTTATCGTGAAGGCGAACTCTTTCGCCTTCGTTCAGGTCTATGCCCAACTTTTTCAGGTAGATTTCGCAGCCGGAATTACTTAGGCGTGCAAAAAAGTCGGGGAGGACTACCTTTTTATACTCGAAAAAGAGTGCTTCCGTTTCGAGAAGGAGCGCTTCACGCTCGCTTTCGGTCAAATTTTCAAGCTCGGTCAGGTTTTTTGCGTTTTCAAGCGAAAACTCGCCTACCGACGTGCGGCGCAGTGCCGACATTACCCCTCCGCAGCCGAGGCTTTTCCCGATATCGGCGCAGAGCGTTCTTATATACGTTCCCTTTGAGCAGGAAACGTCAAGAATGTATTCATCGTTTTTATCGGTTTCGGTAACGGCGAGGGAATATACCGTTATATCCCTCGGCTCACGCTCGATCTCAACGCCCTCTCTTGCGAGATCGCAGAGCTTTTTACCGTCTCTTTTAAGCGCAGAATACATTGGGGGGATCTGCTTTATATTACCGACGAAGCCCTGGCATGCCCTTTTTACCTCATCGGCACTTGGAATATTACTGCTTTGAGTCAAAACCTTTCCGCTTATATCCTCGGTGTCGGTCGTTAAACCGAGCTTCAGGGTTGCTTTATAGCTTTTATCGTGCTCGGTCAGATATTCCGACGCCTTTACCGCACGGCCGACAAGGACTGTGAGCAGTCCCGTTGCCATCGGATCAAGCGTTCCTGTATGTCCGACCTGCTTCGTTCCGTATAATCTTCTTATTTTGCCGACAACGTCGAAGGAGGTCATTCCCTCTCCCTTGTCAACGAGCAATACTCCGTCTTTCATTTTTTATTGCCAGTTCCGAGATATCTGCGCTCACGCGAGGCGAGAAGCTTTCTCTCGGTTTCCTTTTTCTGCCTTTTTACCGCCGTCATAATTACGTAAAATACTGCGGCAAATACGGTAAGAACGAGAAGCACGATGAAAAACGGCGTTGATATCAGCTCTTTTATTTTGTGTCCGACCGTGAGCCAGCCGTCTCGCTCGATATTGCTTCTTGCGACAAGCGGCACCTCACCGATCTTTTCGCCCTTATAGGTTACGTAGAGAGTTCCGACGACTTGTCCTGCCTTGATCGGCGCGGTAAGTGACTCGGTATTGAGCACGTAGCTGTAGCTTACCTCGTTTTTTATGTCGGTGTCGTCCGAAACAAATATTTCTATATCTCTTTGCGGCATAAGCGCCACTCTGTCTGTTCCTGCGCCAAGCTTGACAGGAATATCAACTATCGGGGTTGCGGAGCTGAGCGCCTTTACATAGCCGAAATTCTTTTCTCCCCAGACCAAAAGCTCTCTGCCCTCGCTTAAGCCGTGGTATATCGTTTTATATTCTGCGGGGACGGTGATCGGCTTTCCGTTCTCGTCCACCGATTCGTATTCGTCCTTGACGAGGACTCTTGTCGTATGTGCGCCTGTAATTACCGCTATGTAGTTCAGTCCGTCACGGCGTGAGGTTACAATGCCGCAGTAGCCGGCAATCGACTGATTTCCCGCAATAAAGCCCGTTGCTGTCGAAAGATAATAATCGGCATTGACTCTTGAGCTGATAAGATAGTTTGTCGTACCGTAGTAGCGAGCTGCGGATTTGTTCGTTTTCGGTATTACGGCTCTTATCTGGCGAGCTATATCGGATAGCTCCTGTATTCTGATCGCATAGGCGGCGAGGAGCATTTGGTCGGCGGCTGTTGTATAGCTCTTTTCGTCCTCCGTGCCCGTCACCGAAAAATACTCGGTGCTTGTCATTCCGAGATCCTTCGCCTTATGATTCATAAGCTCGACAAAGTTTTTATAATTGTCTGCTATTCCCTCGGCGATAACGTGTGCAGCATCGTCTGCATCTGCATGAAGCATTGCGGCAATCAGGTCACGGAGACGGAAAACCTCTCCGCTTTTCATTGAGATGTGCTTTCCTCGGGCATCGCGGATAGCCTTGCTTGATGCCGTGAAGCCACTGTCGAGCGTCATACCTCTGTTTTCCGCTTCCTCAATTGCGACAAGCGCCACCATCAGCTTTATGAGGACTCCGGGCTTTGTTTTTACGTCACCGTTATGGTTGAAAAGCACGGTGTCCGATTCGACACAGTAAAGCATTGCTGTATCGCTCGAAACAAGCTCGGGCGCAGGTGCCGCCTTTGCGGTCAAGGGCATGACGGCAAGCACCATGGCAAACGCCATGATGACTGTTATTATTCTTTTTGCCGTCTTAAATAGCTTCATTTTTCTTTACTCGTTTTCTAAAATAATGTTTTTGCCTTTGCGATATCGCCCTTTACCGCATTCTGCACCTCGTCAAGCGAATCGAATTTTTGCTCGGGGCGAAGAAAGGAAAGGAACTCGATCTTGATTTCCTTGCCGTAAAGGTTGCCTTCAAAATCAATAATATGTGTTTCGACAGAGACGCCTCTGCCATCGTTCACGGTTGGACGAAGTCCGACGTTCGTCACCGAAGGAAGCCTTTTTCCGTTTACGACCGTTATAGTTGCATAAACGCCGTTTTTCGGCAGGCAGAGTCCGCTCGGATAAATGTTTGCCGTCGGCATTCCGACGCTGCGTCCCTTTTTATTTCCCTCTTTTACTGTATCCCGAAGAAAATAGCTTCTGCCGAAAAGCTTATTTGCGCCCTCAATGTCACCGTCTGTCAGCATTTTTCTTATTGCTGACGAGGAAACGTCGCCGCCGTCAACCGTTACTCTCCCGATAATTTCTGCATCTATTCCCCATTCGGAGCACAGCTCCCGAAGAAGCTGTGGATCGCCTATGCCGCCGCATCCGAAGGTATAATTATAGCCGCAGATGCAGAGCTCGCAAGACAACTCGGTGTGAAGAATATTGCTTACAAATTCAGCGGGAGTCAGATTTTTTACCCTCTCGAAGCTTTCGATGATAACCTCGTCGACGCCGTATGAGCGCAGAAGCTCCACCCTGTCATCCTTCGCCGTCAGGGCAGGAGAAAACAGGGTATCAAACGTCCAGACGGTAAGAGGCGTTCCTCTTTTATCGGCTTCACTGCGGCCTTTTTTTATCAAGGCTTGATGGCCGATATGAACACCGTCGAAGTTTCCGAGAAGGACGGTTCTCTTTTTGTTCACCGTCAGATGCCGAGGTAGCTGCGAACGAGAGAGTTGAGGATATCGTCTCTATCCACCTTGCAGATCAACGCTCTTGCGTTTTTGTGGTTGGTGATATAGGTCGGATCCTCCGAAAGGATGTAGCCTACGATCTGATTGATCGGGTTATAGCCTTTCTCGCTGAGCGCGGAATAAACGGTCTGAAGAACTCTCTTGATCTCAATGTCCTTTTCGTCTCTTATCGAGAAGGTTATTGTTTTTTCCTTTTCGTTGTTGTAGCTTGTCATAATTTATTTGCCTCCGTAAATTTAATTTCTTTTATTCATTGCCGTCCGTTTTTGTCGGACGTTTGTTTCGTCTTATGATTCTCACGATAAGTGCCGTGACAGATGCAAAAGCGATGATCGCAAGGTTTATTACAGTATATACCGACACGGCATCGTCATCCTCTGACATTACGTTTATCAGACGCTTCAGCTTATCGCTCGTCTGCGTTTCGGAATGAACCTTAACCGACGATATCAGCATCATAGGCTCTCCGATGCTTTCGCCGTTTTCACCGGTTATGTAAATTCCGATTCTGTCGCAGGAGGAGAGGTGACTGAAGCTGCTCATATCGCAGATTATTCTGCTTTCCTTGTCGACTGCCACTGTCGTTTCCGTCACTGCCATATTCTTATTAGAGTATAGCACAACGGTAACGTTTATTCGCTCGATTCCCTTAGGAAGCGAGGAAATTACAAGGTCGAAGCTTATATACGGCGCCTCCGTCAGGTCAAAAAGATTGTTTGACTCGAGGATAAAGCCCCGAGGCTCCTTGCCGTCGGCTGAAGTAAAACGGATTCTTCCCCAGTCGGATCGGTCTCCGTAGGAAACTCCGCTTTCTGCCGTCAGACAGTTAAGCGACGGTCTTATCACGTTCTGCTTTCTGAGGTTGAAGATCACAGCCTCGCCCTTGATGCCTTGAGGCAGCTCGTTTATCGCTGTTGCTTCGGCGTATTTTCTGTCTACGACTATACCTGAGCCTGTCAGCAATTCATAGCGTTCTTTTCCGATAAGATCAACTGCAAACTCTGTTTTCGAAGAAAACTTATCCGTGCCGATATATTTCAGCGCCCCCATATAATCGGCGCTATGACTCGGAATATATCCCGATATGTTTCTCATAGATCTTTCCGATATACGAAGAAACGTGTAGATATAATCCGTTGTCAGTAGCTTTTCTTCCTGCTCGTTTGCTGCCCTTTTTTCCTCGTTTCCGATAAGAAGGATGCTTCTTGACGCACCGTTATAGAGGAAGGGCTGAAGCGAGAAAAACTCCGTTAAGGCTTCAAGATTATCCGCTGTGATTTTCTCCGTACCTGCTCCGATATCGGGCGAGGTTTTTCTGAATGCGTATTCGCCTTCTTCGGGGGTTATATCGTAGGCGAGCTTCCAGTTTATATTTCCTCCCGCCGAGATGCAATCAGACACGGCTTCAAGGGTACTTCGTGCATCATAGCTTCCCTTTTGAGTCGCTATCAGGTCGAAGCTCCATTCACCTCCAAGCGACATGCTTACTTCGAAGCCCGACGTTATGCTGACCGACGCATTATATACCGTTCGAAGCGCCGCCGAATAGGAGCGAGCAAATTCACTCAGCGTTTCTCTGCCGAGATTGTAATTATTATAGGAATCGTTTACCGCATTTCCAAGTACGATTCCGACCAGGTTATCGGTTACGCCCTTTGATGAGCCGTATCTTCTGACCAAAAGGTCGGTTACAGATCTCAACGCGTTTATTCCCTCGCTTGTTTCGGTATTGAATGCGGCATTTTCACCCACCGAATTCGGGTGAGTTATAACCGTATTTCCCGATTTAAGCTTGAATACGAATCTTACGCTTATTCCCTCACTGCTGTACTGCTTCATTTTTTCGTCAAGGGAATCGAGATATTCCTTTGAATAGTGACGTGTTACAGCTCCCACCGTATGGGAAACCGTTCCATTGCCCGACGAAGCGAAAAGCTCATTCAGCTCTATATCGAGCGCAGTTTGCGAAATTCCGCAAAAAATATAATTTTCGGGCAGCGCTCTTATGCCTTTTTTCGATTCGGGGTGAAGCGTTCGCTCGGTAGCGAGGGCTTCGGGGTTGTTTACGTAGCACGGCTCGCATACGAGCTTATAGCCTTCTTCGTTCGTAACTACCACGATATATTTCTTGAATATTCCTTCGTAGCTGCGGTCGAGTGACACCGTGAAGGAGAATTCTCCGTTTTGAATTCTCGCCTCTGAAAGCGGCTCACGGAGGTTTTCGATATTGGAATTATCCTCGTTCGGATTTAACGCATAGAGCATTACGCTATCGGAGTCAAGCTCCTCGGGGAGATTCACTTTACCCTTTATCCAAATGTTTTTCAGATCCCGCGCAATTCGACACTCGGTTATTTTTCCGATCGACGCTGTTTCTTCAAAGCAGGGCGAGGGGGACACCGATATTATCTCTATATCTCCCGTTGATGCTCCGTCAAAATACAGCGCATACGCATCTATTTTTTCCTCCGGGATCTTATACAAAAGCGTTATTTCTCTATCGAAATCGGGGAGAGACAGCGTTATTTCCTTATCGTATTCATACGAGCCTGCGGTTTTATATTTAAGCGTCAGAGAACGGCAGGAGGTATGATTTATCATATTTACCCGCAGTCCTATGCCGTCACCGAAGCTTGCGCTTGTGAGTGCGTTTGCCTCGATATACGGATCTTCGCCGTTTAAGGACACCGTAAGATTTCTGTCGTACTCTACGGTACATCCGCTTGGGAGGAAGCTGTCGGTCAGGTATTTTGCTTTATGTATATCGCCTTCCTCACGGCAAGCGCCCACCGCATCAAGAAGGACGAACAGGTTGCAGGAGGCTTCGGCAGTGATCGATAATTCGATTCTGCTTGCGTTTCCCTTATTTACACCGTTGGTTTCAAAGAAAACCGTTTGCCATTTGCCGCCGTCTACCGTTTTCGTGCTTGTTATTGAGCCTCGGGAAGCAACGAGCTTCATTGTAACGGTAGCGCTCTTTGCCTCCTTCGGGACATAGATCGCCGCCGCTATATAGCGATACGATGCGGTTTCACGCAGATTGGTTACACTTTTTTTCAGCGTGATTTTCTGGCCTGCCTGATACTGACCTATATCGGCCTTTAAGCTGTGAGTTCCCTCGTATGGAGAATATGGGGCGTGATCAAGCTCTGTAATACATTCCGCTGCACCCTTGCTTACCGTCCACTCCGACAATCCTTGGTTAAAATCGTCCTCGATATTGTCGATTACAGACATCATTACCGTTGGATCGATTCCGCCGTAGACGCCAATCGGAGATGCGGCGTATGCTTCTTTTCCGAAAAGAGAAAATGCCAACATAATTATCAACAGGCTGAGGAAAAATGACAGCGCTTTTCGTGCCGTTTTTATCACTTTGGCATCTCCTTTCGGTAAAGATAGTTATACATAGTACATTATATCATAGATATATATAAATTTCCATAGGTTTTGAAAAATTTGTTTTCTTTTTTGCCTGATAAATAAGGCGAACGAGGCCAATAAATATCCCCGCATAGTGGGGTGTTTCGTTTTCGGGCATAGCTCTCTACCCGTAAATAGATTTCGCCACGTTGTTCGTAGGGCGGGGGCTTGTTCCCGCCGCACAAAAAACGATGTTACTTAATACCTTCTCCTGAGGGAAAAGGCAAGGTAACGCCCGTGTTCTTCGCCATGTTGTTCGTAGGGGCTGGCGCCCACGACAGCCCGTTAAAAAAACAATGTTACATTCCTTTGAAACGGCGGCACCAAGGCACCGCCCTACGAAAACGCAGAAAAGCGTTTTACCCCCCAGCAATAGAGCCGGCGTGGGAGCAGCGGTGCGTCGGGGACGTCGCACCCTACAACGGCGGCGTTGCCGCCCACATCTCATCCGTCATTATGGCGGGCGGTTACAGTATAAAAAAACAGCAGGCCGTGCCTGCTGTTTTTTATGATCATACCGTTATCGGCTTGCCCTCGGCAATTTCGTGGGCGTTGCGAATGAAGTCATCGGGAGAATAGGTGCCAAAGCCCAGCTCATACATCCAAACGCCGTTGTAGCCAACCTCAACGAGCGCTTTGTAGAGGTCGTGCCATCTGATAAGTCCGACGCCCGGGAACCAATGCTTTTCGTTCGTGAAGTCGCAATCGGAGACGTGCATCGTAGCGATCTTGCTTCCGACCTTATATGCAAAATCAACCGGATCCTCATAGAGAAGGTGATTTGTATCGAAGCAGCAACGAAGGTCGGGATGTGCAGAAAGAAGCTCGATAATATCGGACGAGTCTCTGCCGAGGCAGGTGCGAGGCAGACATTCAACGCAGATAGTTGCGCCAAGCGTTTTTGCATATTCCGCAAGGCGAGACAGTCCCTCCTTTGCGCACGCCATGCGTGCGGGGCGCTCCTCCTCTGTCATAGGCTCGGCAGAGGGGTGGATCGTGAATTTTTTGATTCCGATAGCCGCCGCCTTTGAAATAAGCTCGGAGGCGTATTTTACCGTATAGTCGACCTTATTTACATCGGATATATCGATGATATCAAAGGGCGAAAAGGGGAGATGATAGGACCAAAGCTCGATACCGTATTCCTCGGAAAGCGCCTTCAATTCCTCGTAATTGATATTGTCATAGCCTGACGGCGGATATGAAATCTCAACTGCATCGAAGCCCGCATTTTTAAGAATTCCGAAGGTTTCCTTGTCGAGATGCATCCCCGACGTCGATTTACCGATTTTGAACATAGTTTTCTCCTTTTGATATTTATATTACGCGGGAGGGAAACCCCTCCCTACCGAAGGCATATTTGGCATACGGTTGCTTCGCAACCTACACCTCATCCACCGCTATCGCGGTCCCCCTTCCCCAAGGGGAAGGCAAGACAATGTGGCGATGCTTTCACCCTATCAGGGTGTCAAACACGAGCATAAAGCAGAAGCCGAGGATAAGGGCGTATGTTGCGCCCCGTTCGCTTCCGTGCGAGTGCGTTTCGGGAATCATTTCGTCACTTATGACGTAGAGCATCGTTCCGCCCGCAAAGGCAAGTGCGAAGGGCAGAATTGCCTTTGAAAGCGTTATCGCAAGGTAGCCGAGAAGCGTTCCGACGACCTCGATAACTCCCGTCATTATCGCTATAAACAGCGTTTTCCCCGGTTTCATTCCCGCTGCGAGCATCGGCCCGATTATGACCATTCCCTCGGGGATATTCTGAAGAGCTATCGCTGCAGCTATCGAGAGTGCGTGTGACGTATCACCCGATCCGAAACCGACGCCCGCCGCAATTCCCTCGGGGAGATTATGTATTGCTATTGCAATGACGAAAAGCAGGACCTTATGAAATCTCGCCTGCGCATCGGGATGAAGCTCCTCATAGCCCGATCCGCCGAGCTTATGCAGGTGAGGCGTTAATTTATCTATCAAATTTATGCAGAAAGCACCGCAGAAAAGCCCCGCAACCGTCACGATAAGTCCGTATTTTCCGCCCTTTTCGACTGACGGCAGGATAAGTCCGATAACTGCCGCTGAAAGCATTACTCCCGCCGCAAACGATAGGACTATATCGCTGAATTTGTGCGTTGTTTTTCTGAAGATGAATCCCAAAAGTGCGCCGATCACCGACGCTCCGCCTACTCCTACGGCGGTAAGAAGTACCATTGTCATTTAATTTGCTCCGAGTTTTTCTTTACGGTGTCATTATATCACACGCAAATACCGTTGTAAAGCAAATAGGTGAATTTTCCTTTGATTTTTTCGTCATTTTTTACAATACCCGCGCCCGCGATAAAGCGCAAGTTTTCTCATTTTTTCATCTTATTCCTATTGCATTGCGACAAAAAAAGAATTATAATAATCATATACTTTCTTTTCGGAGGAATTTATGGAAAAAATCGTACGTCCGAGCTCTATGGAGCGCATAACTGATTTTGAGCTTGCAAATAAGTTTATTGACGAGCAGGTCGATCTCATTCGCAAGCAGGTCGGAGACAAAAAGGTGCTTCTCGCACTTTCAGGCGGAGTTGACAGCTCCGTCGTTGCCGCACTTCTTATTAAGGCAATAGGCAAGCAGCTCGTCTGTGTTCACGTCAATCACGGCCTTATGAGAAAGGGCGAAAGCGAGCAGGTTATCGAGGTCTTTGGCGGCGCTCTTGATGCCAACCTTATTTACATTGATGCAACCGACCGCTTCCTTGATCTTCTCAAGGGCGTAAGCGAGCCCGAAAAGAAGAGAAAAATTATCGGAAACGAATTCATCAAGGTCTTTGACGAGGAATCGGCAAAGCTTGACGGAATCTCCTTCCTTGCGCAGGGAACGATTTATCCCGATATTCTTGAATCTGACGGCGTTAAGGCGCATCACAACGTCGGCGGACTTCCCGAGGATATGAAAATGTCGCTCGTTGAGCCGCTTGCGCTTCTTTACAAGGACGAGGTCAGAGTTGTCGGCGAGGCGCTCGGTCTTCCCCATGCAATGGTTTACCGTCAGCCCTTCCCCGGCCCGGGTCTCGGCGTTCGTTGCCTTGGCGCAATCACCCGTGACCGTCACCACGCTCTGCGTGAGGCAGATGCTATTCTCCGTGAGGAGTTTGACAACTGCGGTCTCAGCGAAAAAGTATGGCAGTATTTCATCGCAGTTCCCGACTTCAAGAGCGTTGGCGTCCGTGACAGCAAGCGCTACGAGGGCTGGCCCGCAATCATTCGTGCCGTGAACACCACTGATGCAATGACCGCAACGATCGAGGAAATTCCCTATGCCGTTCTTCACAAGATAACCGCACGCATCACCGCAGAGGTCGAGGGTATTAATAGAGTGCTTCTTGATCTTACGCCGAAGCCCGTTGGAACGATCGAGTGGGAATAACCCACACCTCTGAAAACCCCTGATTTTAAGGGATTTTACGGTTCTCGTTTTGCTATTGACAGCAATATGACAGCAAAAAAATCAAGATGCTCTGCTTTTTACGACAGAGCATCTTTTTCTTTTGGCACGAAGACTAAAATGGTTTTCTTATTCGCCATCTGTTTTGTCATCATTCGTATTAACGACTTCAATTTTTTCGAAATCAAACATATAGGAAAAGGTATTAATTGTGTGTAGACATCTTGGGCATCGTACTTTGTTATAGGAAAACTGTTGGAAATACTTTTCCTTTTTCATTTTCTTGCCGCACCTTGGGCATATTATTGGTACATCAATGTCAATAAAATCTAATGCCTCTTTTAACGACATAGAACCCATTGCTTTGAAGTTTTTTAGAAGAGTGTTATAGGAATTCATTATTATTGTATAGGTATTTAATTCTGCAATTTCTGCAAATACTTTTGAAATAATATTTATAGCATAAAACATTACATAGGGCAGTGATGTGTAATACAGCCCTAAACCATTTTCAAACTCTTGTCCGTCTAAAAAAACAAAATTTAAACCAGAGGGTGAAGTTTTAAAAGAATTGCTACGATTAACCACCAAATGATTGGCACCATTAAGTATGCCGTTTAAAGAAGTCTCGCTTGTCATGCTATAACGGAAGTCATAAATATTTATTGCAGAGGATGCCACAAACGATTCGCCCAACAATTCTGTTATGTTATCTTCAATCTTTTGACCGAACTTTTTTCGGTTAGATATATCGTACTCTTTTGCCTCTTTACTTTGCAACATTAGATTTACTAGTTCATCCCCATTAACAGTGAGCCATTCTATATATGCCAAAGTCTCTTGCAAAGGCCTTCTTAAAAGGCTCCAAGCAACAGAGATGTTGAGTTTTGTGATGTTCTCCAATGAGGCAGAATAATAGTTATAGAAATCTCGTAGCAAGGAGAAAAACAGATGTTTTTTATGATATTCCAAAAAAACATCTTTATATTCACTTTGCAGCAACCAGTCACATGTATATTCTTTGTCTTCTTGTTCGGAGATTCTCTTAAACACTTCAAAATCAGTTTCGTTGAAATCAATTTTCACATTCGATAATTTATGGTTGTCTGCATACTTCAAAATATCTATAATTACATTTTGACAATATGCAAGAAAGTCATAGCGAGGAAGATGTTCATCAGGAACGAAAAAGTTATGCTTATTCATATAGCACCGCCTTTGCGAGTTGTAAAAAATATTTCTTATTGTCTCTTATTATATCATATCACCATAGAGAATTAAATAAAATCAGAGCAACTTTTGTAACACTTTTTAGAAATCTGTTGAAAACGGAACTATTTTGTGCTATAATAAATTATCCGAACCGCACGACCACTCACTTCAAGATTTTGCTGTCAGAAAAATAGTGACAGCAGGTTTTGACAGCAAAAACCTGTGATAATACAGATAATAGAGATAATTCGTATACAAAGAGTTCCTATTATCGTCGAAAACGAGAACTTTGGGGTAGGTTTCGGTGTATACGACATTGAGTGGGAGTAATTTTATAAAAAATATTAAGTGGCTTGAAACTCAGTGTTCAAGCCATTTTTAGCGTTTTTTAAAACCTTTTTAAAATTGATTTTGACAACACTTTGACAACACTTTTTTAAAACATAAGTTTATTTGCTTTTTGTTGACATTTTTCAGCAAAATTGCTATAATAAAAACACAAATAAATAATATTTTAGGAGTTAAGTGTTTTGGCAACAATTATTATAAAGCGTAAATCTAGTATAGCTGGAAGTGCCCAAAATCATAATGTGTATCTTTTGAATACATTTGTGGGAGAATTGAAAAATGGCGGGGTTCTTGAAATACCTGTTGAAGTTGGAACACATATGCTTTCATTTAATAGTACAATGAAAAGATTTGGCAAAAATGCTACATTTAATGTAGTTGTTAATGAACCAGATGAAATTGTGGAAATAAAAACTAAATTTGGTATGAGTGGTGAATACGAAGTTGAATATGCTGACAACAAACCACATATTCCAGTAGGTGCAAATGCAACAAATACGCC
>JAZNXR010000001.1:0-5420 GCA_045593985.1 Eubacteriales bacterium | reverse complement strand
TTCTCAAGGCAAGAATACTGTCGGGAGGCGGACACCTGTCAAATGACGATTGTGCCGAAATATCGGGTGCATGGGCACGCCAAGGAACGAAAAGGATCCTGCTTGCGCATTTGAGCGATGAAAACAATCGCCCCGAGCTTGCCCTCGCTGCCGTAAGAAAAGCGACCGATCCCTACGGAGTCACCGTCACCGCTGCAAAGCGAGACGAGCCGACGGTTTTGTTTGAGAGTAACGGTAATACCTGAAGCGCCTCCTACCAAAAATAAAACAAGGACTGATCATGTTAAACGTAACTGTTCTCTGCGTCGGCACGTTAAAGGAGCAATTCCTGCGTGACGCAATAAAGGAATACTCAAAAAGAATAAGCGGCTACGCTACCTTGACGATCAAGGAAACCAAGACCGACCGTGAGCTGATACCGAATATGCCGAAAAAGGCGTATAAAATTGCCCTCTGTGTTGAAGGAAAGCAGCTGTCGAGCGAGGAGCTTGCCTCAAAGCTTGACGATCTGCCTACAAGAGGCATATCGGAGATCGTTTTCGTCATCGGCGATTCCGACGGAATGGGTGAGGACGTCAAGGCGGCGTGCGATCTGCGCCTGTCATTTTCGAAGATGACCTTCCCGCATCAGCTTATGAGAGTAATTCTTTTGGAACAGATTTACAGAGCCTTTACGATAATAAATAACGGAAAATACCACAAATAACGGAGAAACAATGAAGCTGACCAAGAACATCGTCATAAGAGCGACTGCCCTACTACTGTTTATGGCAATGATCGCCGCAATAATTTTATATGACGGCGGAGCGTATGATTTTTCCTTTGTCAAGCGACCTGTCTTATACACGACACCGAGCGAAACGGAGGGAGAGGGAAGCGGCCCGAGCGAAACCACGGATATTAACGGTACGACCACCGATGATGAACCGCCGATCGTCACAGAGCCGCCGATGAGTGATGAGGAAATTCAAGCGATCCTCTCTCAAATCCTGAAGCTCGATGATGCTTTGTCTAACGGATATAAGCCCTCGTACGAAAAATACAGCAAGAATTCAAGGCTTGCCGAGACCTCTGCTCCCTATTTAGAGGGCGAATTTGCGCTGACAACCCAAAACGTCACGAAAAATGTCGTGTATAAGCTTGCAAACGGTGAGCTTTCTATCAAAAAGTCAACGAAGCTGAAGGAGCTTCCGAGAATTCGTCTCTATTACGGCTATGCGATCGTAAACCACGGCAAAACGAATACGGTATATAATAAAGACGGCGAAAAGATCTCGGATTATATCGAGCTGAAGCTGCTCTATCAAAAGACCTATGACGGCAAGCCTGTCATACAGAGCGGAAATAAATACTATAAAATATCGGAAACAGGCCTATCCGAGATCAAAACGGCAGAGATCAACACGCTTCCGATGTCCTTTGACAGCCCGAGATATTATGCTCAGTCGAAAATCGACCTTCATCCCTTCCTGGACAGAAAAATGATACTGACACAGGTCGGGGTTGTAACAACAGAGCCGTCGGATACCACCACGGATGAAACGACCGAGTCGGACGTTACAACAACGCCCGATGAAACAACGACACCCGAAGGAACTACGACAACGCCCGAGGAAACAACGACACCCGAAGGAACTACGACAACTCCCGAGGAAACGACGACTCCCGAAGAAACAACAACTCCCGAAGAAACCACGACGCCTGCCGAAACCACTACCGCCGAAGAAACGACAGCTCCGGAATCAACGACTGAAACCGTCGAGACGGTAATTACCTCCGAAACGGCAAATGCGCCCGGCGAGGAGCCGAAGGAGGGAGATATAATTGAAAAGGACGGCATCCTTTACCGAGTTAGCTATTCGGAGCATTACGGCTACAAAAACAGCGCAGGAGACGTAATAATCCAGCCGATATACACGAAGGCATATAGCTTCACGAGCGAGGGACTTGCCTGCGTAGTATATCAGGATCGCCTGCTGTTCTATATCAATACAAGCGGTCAGCGTGTCGTTTCGATTTATAAAACGCCATACGTTTATCCTATCGATCTGAACCGCAAAAAGCACTTCCAGAGCTTCCTTGAGGGCATCAATAATGATGTAAACGATATTGGAATGTACTATTTCGATAACGGCTACGTTATGGTGCGCTATGCGCTTCTTGATGCGAAAACCACGTCAAAGCTGATAAGAAGCGTAAACCAGCTCCGTGACACTAACGGAGATATGGTACAAATCCCCGGAAGCTATAATCTCGAAGGATACTCCGACGGAGTTATGCTCCTGTCAAAAAATAACAAGTACGGCTATATGACGCCCGATCACGCTTGGGTTTCCCTGCCGACGTATGACGAGGCACGCCCCTTCTTCCAGGGACTTGCGGTCGCCCTCAAGGACGGCGGCTACGGAATGATAGATACAGACGGTAACACCGTTCTCCCCTTCATTTTCGACTATATATCCGATGTCTCCGACGGCAGAGTTGCCGCATATTCAAGCGAGCTCGGATGGAAGATCTATACAGTAATTTCAAAGTGAGGAACAAAAATGAAAGTTGACGTTGCAGTTAAATTTATAATCGTCCTTCTCGTTATAATGATAATCTCGCTAACAGCCGCGCTTATCATCATAAGCAATGACGATGAAGATCAGGGCCCCGATTCGACAACGACAGCCCCGATAACAGCAAAGCCGATAACGACACCTCCCGTGACTACCACTCCCGAGGCAACAACCACACCGGATGATGCCGACTACCCGGTACCTCCCGAAACGAATCCGAATGATACGACCGCATCCCCGGATACGAGTAATGAGGAAACGACAACACCCGAGGTGACTACCACTCCCGAGGTGACGACGACTCCCGAGGGAACAACGAATTCTCCCGATTCCATGCCCGACGGAATTCTGAACGAGAAAACAATTACCTCGAATAACGCCGTAAAATTCAACCTCCAAGTCGAGATGAGCGCATATAATGAAGGCGGAAAGAGCTACCTTCGTGTTGACGTATATCTTGAGCATTATAGCTTGAGCATGAAGCCGAGAAGCGGATCGATCACCGTCGACGGCAAGACCGTTAATTTCAGTTCAAGCGCAATCAACGTATCCGATAACAGTAATAAGACCTTAACCCTTCTTGCAAGCAAGACGTTTGAGGTAACCTATGGCGAAACCGTTGACGTTACGGTTGATTTCGCAAGCGGTGTTAATTACGGCGGAGAAGTGATCAAGAACATCGTTCTTAACGACTCGATAGAGGTAAAATGATGAAATATGCACAGTTCGGCCCGGGCGGAAACTCCGAGAGCTTTTACGCCGCAGGTAACAAGTCAACGAAGCAAGCGCCTAAATGGCTATCAGAAATCGGGCTTGACGCCTACGAATATCAGTGCGGAAACGGCGTGACAGGCTCTGATTCCAATTTTGCCGAGGTAGGCAGGCTTGCGAAGGAATACGGAATTGCGATGTCGCTTCACGCTCCTTATTTCATATCTCTTTCGGGAATTGATACGGAAAAACGCCTGAAAAGCATCGACTATATAAGAAAAAGCGTCCACGCCGCGGAGCTTCTCGGCGCAGACAGAATCGTCGTGCATACAGGAAGCGCATCGAAAATCACACGCGCGGAGGCGCTTGCGCTTGCCGCCGATACTCTTGAGAGAACGCTTGATGAAATTCAAACGGAGGTCAAGATCGGACTTGAAACGATGGGCAAGATCAATCAGCTCGGAACTCTGAGCGAGGTTATCGAGCTGTGTAAGATCAGCCCAAGACTTATTCCCGTCGTTGACTTCGGACATCTGAACGCACGAGATCTCGGTAACGTGTTCGTTACCGAGGATGACTATAAGCGTGTCTTTGATGAAATCGGAACGGCACTCGGAGACGAGGTCGCAAGAAATCTCCATTGTCATTTTTCGAAGATCGAATATACCTCGGGCGGTGAAAAGAAGCACCTGACCTTCGAGGATGCCGTCTACGGCCCCGATTTTTCGCCTCTTGCAAAGGTGCTGTACATAAACGGACTCACGCCCCGCATAATCTGTGAAAGCGCAGGAACGATGGCAGAGGACGCTCTTGAAATGAAGAAAATGTATATGGGTGCAAGCCGTGGTTGACGAAAAATTCATGCTTCTCGCTATTGAGGAAGCAAAAAAAGCGGCAGAGCACGGCGATGTCCCGATAGGAGCAGTCATCGTCCGTAACGGCGAGGTAATAGCATCGGCCCATAACGAGCGTGAAGCGACCTGCGATGCAACCGCACACGCTGAAACGACGGCGGTACGCCAAGCCTGTCAAGCGCTCGGCGGCTGGCATCTCACAAACTGCACTCTCTACGTCACGCTCGAGCCCTGTCCAATGTGCGCAGGAGCGATAATAAATTCACGCATAAGCAGAGTTGTATTCGGCGCATTCGATAGCCGTGAAGGCTCCTTCGGAAGCCTTATAAACCTGACTGCATACCCCTACTCATCCCGCCCCGAGATCGTCGGCGGCGTGATGGAAAATGAATGTAAAGCGCTTCTTTCCGATTTTTTTCATGCTCTGCGTAATAACAAATAAGAATCCGCCACGGGCGGATTTTTATTTTTCGGGGAATCAAATAACCGCTTATGCACTATATAAAAATCCCGAATATTATTTTCAAAAAACCCTTGACAAATCCCCATTACTGTGATAGAATATATCTCGCACGAAAAAATGCGCCCTTAGCTCAGCGGATAGAGTGCCCGGCTACGAACCGGTAGGTCAGAGGTTCGAATCCTCTAGGGCGCGCCAACAAAAAAGCCTAATTTGTCTACTTGACAAATTAGGCTTTTTTGAATGATGTTTGCCTTCGGCAAATGATGTCGTTTCACTAATGATGCCGCTGACGCTAATGATGTCGGCTTCGCCTAATGTTTTGCGGCAAACATCGCATCATTGCGAGTGAAACGAGCAACATCATTATGCGGAGCATAACATCATATCGCCGCAGGCGATGCATCATTGAAATGTCCTGAATTTTATGATACAATTACTTTTAAAGGAGGCGATTTTGTGAAAGATAATAAGCTTGCAGAACTTTCAATGGAGTTTGCTGTGGATATTATAAACCTTGTAAGGCAACTTAAAGAGAATCGGGAAGCCATTATTTCTAACCAAATCGGCAGAAGTGGTACAAGCATCGGTGCCAACATCCACGAGGCACAGTATGCACAAGGCAAGAAGGATTTTATTTCTAAACTGGAAATTGCCTTGAAAGAAGCAAGTGAAACAGGTTATTAGCTTGGTTTGTTGCACAGGACCAACTACATCGATGAACAATCATATAAATCGCTTTCCGCAAAATGTACGTCTTTGCGTGTTATGCTGATCGCTTCTTGTCGAACCGCAAAGGAGAATTCGCAATGAAGCGCGTGATTGTGATCGGTT